>JBEGNB010000407.1:0-8168 GCA_041182785.1 Bacteroidota bacterium | reverse complement strand
GAACGTTTATGTATTCGGTTTGAATCGCGTATCTTCGGTGGTGGTCTTAACTCCGCTATTCATCGCGGATCTGCCTATTACTTGTGAGACAGCCTCGTTACATAATATGATGCCAGGTCATTCCGACTGAAAGGAGGAATCTTTCACACCCGGTGCAAGCGCTGCGTGCACCCACAATTATCCCGATATCAGAGATGCTGTTTTACTTCCCTGTTCGATGTACAGCGTTTTTCCGGGAGGTATTTTACTTCTACATTCGAAATTCTACATTCGAAATTCGATATTTAAAAAACAGTAGAATATCGAATATCGAACATCGAATGTAGAAGTAATTTTACCCGATACCCTTCCCCCAATACCCTTCATTACGCCGACACGGGATACCACATAAAAAAAGTCGCCAGGGCTCGTGCCACAGGCGACCTCAACGGGATATAACTGATTAAGAAAAGGAGTGTTCTTTTGAATCACAGAGGCTGCTCAGTACATAACCAGCTTTCTGCTGGCGGCGCCGAATGGAGTTTCCAGACGGCAGGTATAAAAGCCTGGTTCCTGAAAGTCAGATCTGTGAAGGATAATGTGTTGCTCACCCGATTGATACTGACCTGTTCTGGTATTTACCTCTTTGCCGTTCGAGTCGAAAATGCGGAGCAAGACCTGTGCGGCATCGGGTAAACGGAACCAGAGAAGCGTCATCTCAATGAATGGATTAGGAGCGTTTTGGAGCAATTCTACTTTGCCGGAGACACTGGACGGGAAGTCCTGTATGTCGTGATTATAAACAGTCATGATGATTAGGTTATCCGATGCCAGTCAACCTTGAAAACACCGGAATTAAAGGTGAATGTTTGGAGGGATTATGCGGAAATCTGATCATCAAAATACAAGTATCGTGCCAATTCCGGTTTTACTCTATAATTATTCGGACGCTCTCCTGTTTTTTTCTTCCGGCCACCAGATCTATTACCTGCACTTTCACGCCATCATTTATTGAAATCATGGCAGAATTGGGCTCTGCTTTGCCAAAATCGTCGGCAAATACGGTAATATAGTGCTCTTTTCCGGGGGGCAGTTCGATTTCAAATTCCTGGGGTTTCAGTCTGAGGCGGTGGTGATCCACTACTTTTACATCATTGACAAATACCGAAACGATATCTCCGTCTTCTACCTGGCTGTCCCACAGTTTCAGTTTGATTTTTCTGTTTTTTACCTTCAGTTCATCACCGACTTCTACGGCCCGTCCACCGATGCTTTCAGGTTTGACTGTTTTTTTTGCGGCTGCAGGTGTTGCAGGTTTGGGCGTTGTCTTTTTCTTTTCTGCTGTTACCGGTGGCTTTTGCTGGTCGCAGGGCATGAATGCCGTTCCTGCGAAACGGATGGAAAAGCCCGGTCCGCGGGAGCTTACATTGCTCACGAGGAGTACATAAATTTCACCTTTGACCACTTGTAGCGGTGCCAGCCAGGCATTGTCGCCGGTATCATTGCAACCTGCATCCACGCTGCTGTCGGTTTCGCCTTCGCGCAGGCCGGTTTCTCCGAGGCACGGACTTACCCCTGCTGCAATTCCAGGGTCGCCGGCTGCATTGCATCTGACAATCTTTTTATTGTTGCATGTACCGTCGGTGAGCCGGTAAACAATGAAATCGAGGTCGTCGTCATACCGGTCGGGTGTGATGGTGAAGGTGAGGCTGCCGCTTTTTTCTATCTCAAAGCGTATCCACACGGAGTTTTCTTCCGCCTGTCCGTCGTTTTCACTGCCCATGAAGCAGGCGATAAGGTCTGCCTCGGTTTTATCGCGGCCCTCACCCGAGAGGTGATCAATATGGTATGCTTTTTTCTCGCAAATCTGCATGGCTGTTATGCAGTCCGCGTGTTCCTGGGCAGCAATTGAACCGCAAGTGGCAAAAAACAGGGTGAATAAGGGTATGAAAAGGGGATTTCGCATAATTTGCCGTTTTTATGATTCAAAGTAACGGTAAATTATGCGAAATCGTGCCTCTTTTTCAACTCAAAAAGTCTGATACTCGGGTGAGTACATAATGGCAGTGACAAGCCTTTCCAGCGGAATTTTAACTTCCGTATCGTTATTTGTAGTCAGGTAGTTCTCCCATTCATAGGTCCAGTCGGCTGGCGGCAGGTTATCCAGAAATACTGTGTTGTGGAAGTAAGCGAACCTGTCGTCGTCCACCTGTTCCGGAAGCATGTATCTGAGCAGTTCCTGAACGAGCACCCAGGAGTCGGAGGGATCTGTGACCACACTTCCGCTTCTGAGCCACGGTGCAATATTGAGTTTGACGCCAAGAGCGGTATTTACCGAGCCTCCGATGGTCAGTTTGCCGCTCAGCAGCATGGTGGGTACCTTGTACCTGGCGATGATAGTGCTGGAGTTGAACCAGGCTCTGCTGTAATCGGGGTACTGATAAAATCCGGGGTAGCCTGCCACATCGCTGGGCTGGAACGGATTGAAATTGGCCATCGTGAACATCCGCTGCGCGAGTCCGCGCTCGTGGAAAAGGAAGTTGTTGCCGGGTTGTGTGGAGATGGATGCCGGCTGAAGCCCGAAAAATGACAGCGACTGGTACGCGAGTTCGAGTGGCGACTTGATGATGCTACCGATAATTTCATCCTTGTTATCGGAGTCGTCTTCGTCGAAGAAGTGTTCACTTTGCAGGAGTTTGAGGAGTATTGGTTTGACCTCATAGCCATTTGCCATCAGGCTGGTGGCAAGCGGTGTTATAATATCAGTCTCTATTTCATCCGTTATATTTCTGCTGACGAAATAACGATAAAGCCTGCGACACAGGTTTTTGGCAGTTTCCTCCTGAGCGAAGACCATGTTCACGAAACTGTTCAGCTCCGTCCACATACCTGCGGCATTGGTAGCGCCCTGAATGACTGTGTTCTGGAATTTACTGCTGAACTGTTTCGGGCCGGTAGCGTGAGCGGAGAACAGAGTGGTTCCGCGGGGAATACCTGTTTCCGGGTCAACCACTGTGCGGCCGGTAGATGCCCTGAATCCGGTAAACACCCTGGCTGCCTGTACAATATCGTCTTCTGTGTAATTGGTATAGTCGCCCGGACCGATTTGCGGGCCTTTACCGATTGTGAAGAGTTCAAAGAATTCCCGGGCGAAGTTTTCGTTGGGGTTGGTGGCGGTATTCTGATGGTTATTCAGGTAAAACAGCATGACGTTGTCGGTAACCATCTTGGTGGCCAGCTTCTTGAAGTTGCCGATAGCTCCCCATCTGAGTAGCGAAAGATAATCGAAATACTGTTTGCTGCCGAGTGTTTGCAGTGAAGTAGTGAGGTACTGATGCCAGAATATCATCATTTTATGGACGATTCCGGGGTCTCGCATGGCTTCGTTCGACCACCAGCTGATCACATATCTGCGAAGAACAAAATCCTGAGCTGGCAGACTGGCATTATCGGTTCCCGGCAGGGGGAGTACCCAGGTTGCGGCTTCGTTGGTCGTGGTGGTCGGGTCGTCGTATATGGGCTGTTCTGCAGCCAGGCTGTATGGTATAAGCAGGGCGTTCAGTGCCTGTGCGGCCGTCTGACCGGCCATCTGGTTAACTTTGGATGCCGAATACACGTAGCTGGTGCGGCGGAGCAGGTGTGCAGCGCGCCTTTGTCCGAGAATACCTGTGAATGGTTGCAAAGATGCCATAAACGAAGAATTGAGCGATGAAATATGCCTCCAGCATGCCTCTCCGGGAATCACGCTTTCACATTTGACCTAAAAGTACAGCGCCGGTTTAACAAGTGTATATATTAGCGCAAAAAAATTAATTGCCTGATGATCGGGATATAAAAAAACGGGGTCGGCAGTAACCCGCCGACCCCGTCAGAGTATCAAACAAAGCAGTGATTAGTGCTTAACCACTACTTTCTGTGTTGCGAACTGGTTGCCCAGGTTCAGGCGTGCGATGTACATGCCGTCTGCGAGATCAGCCACGTTCATGTTTACAACGCCTTCGCCGGCATTTACTGTAACAGGTGTTGTAGTGCGTACAGCACGGCCCTGCATGTCGTACAGCGTTACCCAGCTCTCCTGTGTGCGGTCGGAGTTGAACTGAAGAACGATGCGGTCGTTAGCGGGGTTAGGTACAGCGGAGAACTTCACTGTTTCAGCAGGTACATTCTCAGTTCCTGTGAGAGCCCAGTTAGCCGGGTAACCAACGTAGCGGATGCTGTTGTCACCTGGCTCGGTGTCTGTATCAGGGCTGTTGAGGAATGTCAGCGGAGAGTAGTCGGCCTGGAAAATCACGTGAACTTTGTCGTCAACGTGGCGGGCTGCAGAGTTGAAGATGCACTCAAGGAACGGAACCTCTGTAGAGTCCGAGTCGAGCAGGTTCGGGTTCAGCAGTGCTTTTGGTGCAGTCCATGTCTGACCAGCATCAGAAGACGCGCAGATCCATGGCTGGCGGAAGTTGTAGTTGCTGTTGGCATCAACGTACAGTTCGTGTACCGTTGAGTAAACAACATATACGTTTCCGTTGGCGTCGTATGCGCCGGCAGGGTGTGTGCTGAGGCCGAGACCGTAGTTGGAGATATCCGTAACGCTCAGAACGCCGTCATTGTCAACGTCAGGGCAGTATCCGGAGATGAAACCGGAGTTGTCGTCCATCAGGCTGTTGAAGTAAACGATACCGATGTTGGTACCGGGGTAGAAAGACCAGCCTGTATCGTCAATGATAGAGTCATTTACATAAGTGGCGCCGTAGAACATGTGAGCGATACCCTGATCGTCCATGATAACGTCAACAGTACCATCGGTAGTGAAGATATCATAGATGCTGCTTGGCTGTCCCGGGTCGGCAGGAAGTGTAGCCGGATCGTAACCAGTGTTCACCACATAACGCTCAAGCGGGAAGTCGTTAGCTACTTTTTTCTCCCAAGTAGTACCGTTATCGGCAGAAGTGTAGAGGAGGCAGTCGTTCCATGTGTTAACTACGGCGATAGCCACATTGTTACCGTTAGCATCAATAGCGTAGCCTTCTACTTCAGTGCCGAGGAAAGCAGTGCTGTCGATGCCCGGGAGCAGAGCGCCCTGAACATCCCAGGTAGCGCCGCCGTCCTGTGAGCGGTGGTAGATTACCACACCGTCCATACCCTGGAAAGCAGTACCGCCGTTACCTGTTGGCATAGTGGAAGTAATCATGTGAACAGTCTTGCCGTCGGCACCACCTACAGCGAGGCGGCTCCACAGTACTGTAGTTGGGCTTGGGATGTCAATCTGCTCCCATGTGCTGCTGCCGGGAGCGCGCTTGGAGAGGCGGATTTTTCCTGCACCCAGGTGAGAAGTGGTGTATTCTGTACCATCAGTGGAAACAGAAAGGTTGGTGAAACCTGTACGGGCATTCTCGATACGGGCAGTTGGAGCAGCACCCCATACACCGCCGGTAGCTGTGTTGTAGCCTGTACCGCGGTCAGGGTAGCCGGAAGAGTTCAGGCTGAGCGTGAATACACCGGAGAGGTTGCCGTTGCCGTAGTTGTGCAGACGGTGGCCGGAACCGCCGTTAGACTGGAGATCATAAACAGTGTTGCCAACAACACCCAGTACGGAGCTGGCTGCCGGTGGAACAGATTCTGCCCACTGACCGTCGTGTGTCTCAAAACCGGTGAAGTGCTTCTTCACGGCAGGAACAGCCTTTGCCGGTTGAGCCAGCTGAGCCTTCGGCAGGTTGGAGAACCGCTGCGCAAAAACCATCCCGCAACTGAGGACGAAAAGGAAAGTGAGTAAAAAGTTACGTTTCATGTTTAAAAGCAAGTTTAGTTAATCTTCAACAAAAAGAGCACACGAAGAAAACGGTTACCAGCGGGCTCTCAAGGCCAAAGGTATTAAACACGATTAAAATAACTGAAAATTTAAGGGCTATAAAATAGTCGCAATTTTGCAAACGACAAGTTAAATCATGTTTAATATGTATGTAAAAACTGATTAATTAATTGAATTTCAGTATTTTAACAAGAAAAAACTGCTGCAGGTGACATGCGCCTGCAACAGCTTTTTCATACGGGCAATAAGCCGGTTTAGTTCTTTTTTACTGCGCAAGTATATGCGACATACGCAGAAGGTCTTTGTTGAGCGACTTTCTCTTGGTAATAGCCTCGTGAAAAGGCGTAAACTGGATGCTGTTGTTTTTGACACCCACCATCATGCCGGTCTTTCCCTGCAACAGGGCCTCAACAGCTGAAAAACCAAGTATGGAGGCCAGTACGCGGTCGAAAGACGAAGGTGATCCGCCGCGCTGCAGGTGACCGATGACAGTTACCTTGATGTCGTCGTAGATGTCAATCTGTTCTTCCACTTTCTTGGCAATATCATATACGGTACCCATGTGATTACCTTCCGCCACAATTACAATACTGAACAGTTTTGCCCGTTTTGCGCCGCGTTTCAGTAGCCTGACGAGGTCGTCAATGGTCGTTTCTTCTTCCGGGATGAGTACTCCGCCGGCACCACCTCCGATACCGGTATGAAGGGCGATATAGCCCGAATGACGCCCCATCACTTCCACAAAAAACAGGCGGTTGTGCGAGTCGGCTGTGTCGCGTATCTTGTCAACTGCCTGAACGGATGTATTCACTGCCGTATCAAACCCGATCGTGAAATCGGTGCCGTACAGGTCGTTGTCAATAGTGCCCGGCAAGCCCAGAATCGGGATACTCGGGTATTCTTCCATAAACTTGACCGCCCCGGTGAATGTGCCGTTGCCACCGATGGCAATGAGCGCATCAATATCGTTGTCAATCAGGTTCTCGTAGGCTTTTTTTCGGCCTTCCGGCGTGAGGAACCGCTGGCTGCGGGCAGTTTTAAGAATAGTACCGCCCCGGTGTATGATATTGCTCACATCGGTAGTTTCCAGACGTCGGATGTTGCCGTCTATCATTCCCTCGTACCCGCGCATGATACCATAGATATGCAGATCATTATGGACGGCGTTTCTGACGATAGCGCGTACGGCGGCGTTCATGCCGGGGGCATCTCCACCGGATGTAAACACGGCAATTCTCTTGATTTCTTTCGTCGGTGTTATCTTCTTTTCTGTCATGATCCCAGATCATTTTCCTGCAGATGGTAGTCTGCCAGCGGGTAAATCGGTTTTCTTACAACAACTCCCATCTTCAACTTGCGCTCATCCATGCATTTTTCCAGTACTCCGCGGAAATGGTGTGCAATGGAGCCCACAAAGTGAATGGGGACGTGCTGATAACCATTGTATTTCAAAACGTGCCGATCCAGAAACTCGCCCAGGCTGGCGGATACCAGTCCCTGCACAAACGGATGGCTGATGTTATCTCCCAAAAAACGGGTGAATGATGCCAGAAAAGCATTGGCCCCTTTTTCATAAACCCTGTCCTTGACGGCATCCTGCCCCTCCGGACAAACAGCGTTGAAGGCGGCATTCAGATCGGCCGGCAATTCGCGGTAGAACCAGGCCCTGAGCAGAGCCTTGCCCAGATGGGTGCCACTGCCCTCATCCCCAAGCAGCCAGCCCAGTGATGGTACATTGTCGAGTATATCCTTGCCGTCGTAATAGCAACTGTTGGAGCCAGTTCCGAGAATACAGGCAATACCTGCGTTGCGTCCGCAGACCGAGCGGGCTGCACCCAGCAGGTCGTGCTCTACTTCGATCCGGGCATTTTTGAACACAGAACTCAGGGCTTCACTGACTATACCTGCGCGGTAATCGTCGTGTACGCCGGTACCGTAGAAATATACCTCCCTGACCGAGTCGGCATTCAGTTTCGGAATCAGCTGCTCCGACACGATTGCCCTGATTTCTTCGGCGCTGTGAAAAAACGGACTGAAACCGACGGTGTTTTCGAGCTGTTGATCCCGGCCCCCGTGCACCAGCAGCCAGTCGCACTTGGTCGAGCCGCAATCTGCAATTATGACCATGTTGTTATTTTTTTTTGACGTAACGACTTCTTGTAAAAAATACACGAATTGGCGCAAATGTAATTCAATATGTCTGAATCAAGTTCGTTTGTCAGGAACTCTTTTCACAAGGCTGTGCTGTTTCCCGCCGGGATACTCATTTTTCAGGCTTTTGCCTGTTTTTTTCATCTTTTTTCCGGTACGGACAGTGCCGGCAGCCGTTCTTGCAACAGTAGCCTCGTTTCAGGTGGTAGTGTTCGGTGAATACCAGATAGCCCCG
>JBEGNB010000406.1:0-4280 GCA_041182785.1 Bacteroidota bacterium | reverse complement strand
GATGTACTTGTCAGTACGTTATCCATCGAAATACTGATTCCGGCTGAATGCGAATCTTCAAAAAACACCCGTTTAATCGCCCCCAACCGGGTGTTTTTTACGCATATTTTCCGCAAGAGGGTGTCGTAACGTTCACCTTCCATGTACACATCATCAACACTTTCGATGAGCAGCAGCCCGGTTTCAATCGGAATGGAATTGGTTACGACTGAAACGGACGCATTACTCCCGACATACTCCAGCGTACAAGGGAAAAGACTTCCTGCATTCAGTCCGCGAGCAGCAACACAATCTGCAGTTATCATCAGAGTGATTGTCTGAGAAATACCCGGAGTCAGCGTTCCCGCCGCAAAAACAGGGGCCGTCAGGTTGCCGATATTTTGTTCTGAGGCACCTGTTACTGTACCTGGTTCGTACCGGATACCATCCGGGAGTTTGACTGTCAGATTACCGGTGACAGGCTGTGTACCTCCGTTCTGCAAGTGAATAAACAGGGTATCCTCGCCGCAGACGTACAGAGAATCGGGCAGGGAATATTGCACGACAATACCCTGGTTTTGTGCTGATGAAGTGGCAAGTGTATAAAAATACAGGATAAAAATGGGTAGCAGGTGTTTCAACATCAGGATGAGTAAATTTATAACGAGGTCGAAAAGTAAACATACTTTTGCGGTGAACAAAAGCTGTTAACACCTTGATTATTTTCAGAAAGATTTGGTTGCTTTGGGCTGTGCTTCTTTTCCTGCTCATGATGGGATTCAACCTGCTGGTTTTATTCCTCAACTCGGCCATTTTCCCGGAAGAAAGGGCTCTTCGGTACAATATATGGTGGCTGCATCACGCTTTTACCAATGTGTTTCTGCCCCTCATTGGTGTGTTTCTTGTGGTGGAAGGCCGTGATCAGCTCGATCCGTCGAAGTCTTATGTCATCGTGGGCAACCATAAATCCTCGCTCGATTTTATACTGAATGCCAGGGCTTATCCCGGCGGATACCAGTATCTGGCCAAGCAGGAACTCCTGAAAATTCCTATTTTCGGCTGGGTGGTAAAAAAAATGTGTCTGATTGTTGACCGCGGAAGCCCCATGAGCCGCGCCCGCAGCGTGGTTATGCTGAAACAGAAACTGGCAAAGGGTATCAGTATCTTTATTTATCCGGAAGGTAGCAGAAACAGGTCTTCCGACCCGCTGGGGCCTTTTTACGACGGCGCTTTCAGGATTGCCATCCAAACCGGAGCCCCGATTGCTGTTCAGACGATTACCAATATTAACAGGGTAACCGGTCCCGACGACTCCTGGCTGCAACCCGGTATTGTCAGGATTGTATGGGAAACACCCATCGAAACTGCTAAACTGACTGATGCAGACATCCCGGCACTGCGCGACAGGGTGGTTTCCATGATGACTTCCCGTATTCTGGAGGTCAGAAAGTGAGTCGCTTCACGCGGCCATTGACCATGGCATCAATAACCTGAAAAACAATCAGGGGTTTCTGGGAACGCCAGAACATGTCATTGTATTCATCTCCGAAATGGATGTAGTGCTGCAGTCGTGCCACCTGCATCTCTTCCATCACATGCTGCCTGGTATTGATACATACCACCCAGCCGCCTTCCTCGTGTACCTCCTCAGACAGTTCTGCGTAGTAATCATCTTCTGAACTGTGAAAGTTGAGCACGTTATCGCAGAAAAAAGCGAATTTGACGATCCCCTTTTCATAGAGCAATTCCAGGACACGCCGTTTCAGATGCATAATATCGTTGTACAGCGCATCATTCCATTCCCCGATCAGTTCAATCAGCGCAAACTGATCGTCGTAATCAACGAACAAAATCTTGCAGTACAGCGTTGAAGAACCAAATGCATCCCACTGCGGGTGCAGAAAAAAGTTGTACAACTTGTGTGTGTAGTGGAATTCACTGTACTTGCGTCCGAAAAAGGGCGAGTCAGGGTCTTCCTCCGCTGTATAAAGTTCGCGCCACTGATAATGAGGCTCAATGTTGTGCATGTTTCACTGAATTGATTAAGCGCCGCAAAGTTACCATGATATCCCCGAATGTACGCCTGAGAGTTGTACTTACCGGCCCTGAATCTTCGGGCAAATCTACCCTGGCACAGGCTTTGGCTAATTTTTTCGGATGTAATCTGGTACCGGAGTTCGCGCGGTCTTACCTCGGGGCACTTCAAAGGGAGTACAATTACGAAGATCTGGCCATCATCGCACGCGGACAAGCAGCCTGGGAACAATGGCATGCCCTGCATTCTGAACACCGGCTGCTGGTCTGTGATACAGACTGGACGGTCATCAGAATCTGGGAATCCTTCAAGTACGGATCGGTCAAACACACCCTGCATTGTACTCCTTCTCCCGACACGCTGTACCTCCTCTGTAAACCGGACATGGAATGGGAACCCGATCCGCTCCGGGAAAATCCCGATGACCGCAACGAATTATTCGACCTGTACGAACAATTACTCCGGGAGACAGGTTTGAATTACAGCATTTCTGCAGGCAATGTGACAAACAGGTTACAAAATGCCGTGTCGCTGATTGAAAAATATTCGTGACCTTTGCGGTCCTCATTGGGGTGCTGGCGTTTGCCGGCTGAGATATAGAGCGTGTCCAGGATTTTCTGCCGGTGGCAAAAACAAGTCATTTTTGACTCGGCTGGAAAGTACTGGACACGCTCTAAAACCCATCGAACTTGCGCGGGTAATTCCGGGTAAGGAACTGAGACGGGTAGTGGCATCACTACGCTTGTAAAAACCCCTTTTACAGGTGGATGTTTCACTCAATCTTCACTTTTCATGACAAGGCTTGTCAGATTTTTGGCGTTTGCGCCGCTTGTTCTTTCTTCTCCTTTATTTTCACAGACTCCAGACTCTGCCTCACTCAGAGAAGTCGTAGTTCAGGCCACACGCGCCGGTGCACGCACGCCGGTGCCTCACAACAATTTCAAGGCGGAAGCTATCCTCAAAACCCTGCATACGCAGGATGTTCCCTACCTTCTTTCAGCAACTCCTTCTCTGGTGGAAAGCTCCGACGGGGGGACCGGCTCCGGTTACACGGGCATGCGCATACGCGGGAGCGATCAGTCGCGTATCAATGTAACTATCAACGGAGTTCCGCTCAACGATGCAGAAAGTCAGAATGTTTTCTGGGTCAATCTGCCCGATCTGGCGGCCTCTGCATCGGAAATTCAGGTTCAACGCGGGGTGGGCAGCAGTACAAACGGAGCTGGTGCTTTTGGTGCCACGGTCAACCTCGATCTCACCAGGGTTGTCACCGACCCATCGGCCTCCGTGGCTGTATCTGCCGGCTCGTTCAACACCCGGCGCCTGTCGGCTCAGCTTCATTCCGGTTTGCTAGGCCGCTGGGCTTTTTCCGGCAGGGCTTCCGCTATCGAATCGGATGGCTATATTGACAGGGCCAGTGCCAGTCTTCGCTCCATGCACCTGTCAGGGGCCTATATCGGCGACAAACATACCTTCCAGGCTCACGCGCTGCTGGGTAAGGAAATTACTTACCAGGCATGGAACGGGGTGCCCGCACAGTATGTCAATGATCCGGTGCTGCGGACGTTCAACAGTGCTGGAGCAGAGCGGACGGGCGAGCCTTACGTTAATGAAATTGACAACTATAACCAGAATCACTATCTGCTGCACTATAAATATGCCTTTGCACCGCAGTGGCTCCTTCAACTGAACGGGCATTATACGCGTGGTTATGGCTATTTTGAACAATACAAAGCCGATCAGCGCTTCGAAAGATACGGCCTAGATCCGCTGATTGTCGCAGATACGGTAATTGAAGAAACTGATTTGATCAGACAGCGCTGGCTGGACAATCATTTTTATGGAGCTACGTTCGCTGTCCGCCGCGATTCGCGCTCCGATGCGGGAACTTATGCCATGGCGGGAGGCGCTCTCAGTCGCTATACCGGTGATCATTTCGGGAAGGTAATCTGGTCGGAATGGCCGGTGGGTAACGGCAAAGACTATCGGTATTACGATAATACCGCTGCCAAACTGGATGCCAACCTTTATATCAAGGCCCAAAAACAGTTCACTCCGCAACTGAATGCCTATCTGGACCTTCAGGGCCGGATGGTGAACTATGATTTTGTGGGCTTCAATCAGAATCTGGAGCCGGCTACCCAGCGCGCCGAACACCGCTTTTTCAATCCCAAGGCAGGCCTGACATACACCTTTTCCGATTTCCTGAATGCTTATGCGTTCTGGGGTATTGGTCACCGTGAACCCAACCGCGATGACTATACTC
>JBEGNB010000405.1:0-5298 GCA_041182785.1 Bacteroidota bacterium | reverse complement strand
GGAGAAGGATATTCACCACTATCGCTACTTAACAGTTGGATAGTACACTCTCCCTCACTCTCATAAAAGGTGGTATTGACAGAGTCGGCAAGACGCATCCAGTCGCTTTCCTCAGACATAGGCAGAGAGAAGCGATCCATCAGAACGAAGGCATGCGTTTTGATATCCATATCGGCGAGCGCCTGTTCGTCTTCCAGCAGATCTTCAATTCGCTGAATCTCTCCTTTCCACCAGAGGCGGGTATAACCTTTCTGGAGCAGGATATTCATTTCCTGTGCAACAGGTCGTTCGCGATTTTTCTTGTTAAGCGGTACAAGCACCATGCCCCGGGAGCCGTCGGGCAGGTTTTTGATATAATCAATTACGTCTGATACCTCGTGTTTTTTGACAATATCGCCGGAAACGGGAGAATAGAACTTGCCAATCCGGGCGAAGAGGAGCCTCAGAAACTCGTAAATTTCCGTCATACTACCCACTGTGGAGCGTGCATTCCCGGTAGAAACCCGTTGTTCGATGGCTATAGCCGGACAAATCCCGCGGATATAGTCCACGTCCGGTTTTTTCATACGTCCGAGGAACTGGCGTGCGTAGCTCGACAGACTTTCGACATATCTGCGCTGTCCTTCAGCATACAGGGTATCCATAGTGATGCTGGACTTTCCCGAGCCACTCACGCCGGTGACAACCACCAGCTGATTTTTCGGAATCTGCAAATCCACATTCTGCAGATTGTTGGTCCGGGCGCCCTTGATATTGATATGTCGGGGATCTACGAGATCCGTTTCGAGTGCTTCGGTCATTATATGCCGTAATCTTTCAGTTCAATGTGAGCAGAGGCCTTTGGAGGCGCGAAGGTACTAAGAACAGGCCTTGAAAGCGCCCATAAATACAGCAATCCACACCAGTCCTTTGACGAGGAAGAACATAAATCCCGCTACTCCGAAACGACCGAGCCAGGTCTTCCATTCCTTTTGTTCCATATTCAGAGATGTTTTATTCCCGTTCGGTATCTTAAATTTGTTTGAGTTGGTGAAAGACCTGCATCTTGGCGGTCACTTTTAATGAAAGAAAAAAAACATGAAACGCTTTTTTCTGCTGTCAGGTTTATTCGCAAGCCTATTTACTGCAACTCTTTTTTCCTGCAAGCACGACCCGTTTATTCCGGTTGATCCGGATAATCCGTCAGGGGGTACCTGCGATCCTGATACCGTATATTTTCAAAATCAGGTACTTCCTCTACTGATTTCCAGTTGCACGGAATCTGGATGCCACAATGCACAGGATCGGGCTGAAGGAGTGGTAGTTGATTCTTACGAAAGTCTTATGGCTACAGTGGAAGATGTAACGCGGACAAACTGGAGCAAAAATGACCTGATAGAATCACTTACTACCAACGAGTCGGATGAGCGGATGCCTCTGAACAAGCCCGCATTTACCACGGCACAGATTGATTTGCTGAAGAAATGGATCAGTCAGGGAGCTCAGAACAATTCCTGCGACGAGGCTGCCGGAGTATGTGACACAATCAACGGGTCTGGTTACAACATCTTTGTGAAACCGCTTGTTCAGGTCAAGTGTCAGGGTTGCCACAGCGGTTCCAATCCGCAGGGTGGTGTTAAACTGACCACCTACTCAGAAATCCGGACTTACGCGCTAAACGGTTCATTATACAGTTCAGTAACCAGGGCAAGCAACTGGATGCCACTGGGCGGATCCAAACTGGACGATTGTTCGCTGGCCAAACTCAGGGTGTGGGTGGCCGCCGGAGCACCTGAAAACTGATCTTTATCGCCTGAATCAGGTTTGTCAGCTATTTTTGAAAACAACAAAATTGTCAATACCATGAAATTCATCCTTCCGACGGCCATGTTGATGGCATTGTTTGTTTCTTTTTCCCAAACCTCCTGCTACTATGACAACGAGGTTGACCAGTATGGTGTGACAGCGTGTGATACAACTGCCGTCAGTTATGCCAACGATATTGCCCCCATTATTCAACAGAACTGTGTGGCCTGCCACCAGCCGGGTGGATCACAGGAGTCGTCGGCGATGGATACCTACGATAACCTGGTCAACTTTGCTGTGTCCGCGGTTGATCGTACGAACGGTCGCGGAAACTTGATGCCACCATCCGGCAAGATGACTTCCTGTAATATTGCCCTGCTCGAGGCATGGGTAAATGCAGGTATGCCTAATAATTAAGAGTGTATCGAGGATTCTCTCTCCGAGTCAAAAAAGGCGTATTTCTTGCTGCCGGTGGAAAATTCTGGACACGTTATAAAACTGATTTGCCATGAAAAAAATTCTAATTGCCCTGCTGGTGGTTGTAGCTGCAGCTGCCGGAGTCGGTTATTACCTGTGGAACAAGCCACACGTAGATCTGACGAATGCAAAATCGGACATTGCTGTAGATGCCAAAACCCTTTTGGAGGAGTATCAGCTGAACGAGGCCGCTTCCAACGAAAAGTATTTCGACAAGGTAATCGCTGTAAAAGGGACTGTGATGGAGGTAATGAACGACGAAGGAACCGTGAAGGTAAGCCTTGAAACAGGCGATCCAAGCGGATTCGTGGTGCGTTGCGAACTCTCCGCCACAGCACCGCATGCACGTACGGAGTTCACTGTTGGAGAACAAGTCCAATTCAAGGGAACCTGTAGCGGACTGAACTTCGACGTTCAACTTGACAACTGCGTGGAAGTCCGTTAATTCTTCTTTTAAAAAATCAATCCGACATGAAAAAAATAGTTTTTCTGTTCGTGGCGCTTACTGCGGCCACCACCCTTTCAGCCCAGAACTACTTCACCCGCGATGGCAAGGTAAAGCTTGATGCTACCAGCTCCACTTCGCCCGAAAAAATCGAGGCGCTCACCAAAACGGCATCCTGTGTACTTGACGCATCAACCGGCAAAATTCAGTGGGCCGTGCTGCTGAAAAGCTTCAAATTCGAGCAGGCACTGATGGAGGAGCACTTCAACGAAAATTATGTTGAGTCCAATAAATTCCCCAAAGCAACCTTTTCCGGTCAGATTACCAATCTGAGCGAGGTGAATCTGGCAAAAGATGGCACCTACAATGCAGTGGTGTCCGGAAAAATGACGCTTCACGGAGTGACTAAAGATATCACCGCCAACGGTGCCCTCAACGTCAGCGCCGGAAAAATTCGGGTGAATGCCGGATTTTCACTCATGCTGCCTGACTACGGGATCACTATTCCTTCGCTTGTTAGTGACAAAGTGACCAAGGATGCCCGTATTCTGATTGATGCCACCCTTGAACCGATGAAATAACGGAAATTCCGAACATTGAAATGTCAATTTTATGAATAAAAAGTATCTGCTCCTGTTCTTCCTGCTCCCGACCTTCCTGCGTGCGCAGGACCAGGACCTTCTTGCACTGCTTGGTGAAGAGAAGAGTTTGGAGTACGCCACGGCCAGTTTCAAGACGAACCGCGTTATTAACGGTCATTCCATAGAGAATACCGCTGCCGGCGTGCTGGATTTTAAAATATCGCACCGTTTCTCTCCTGTCAGACAGGGATTGTACGATATTTTCGGACTTGACGGAGCTACCATCCGGTTCGGGCTCGATTACGGGATAACAAACAGACTTATGGTCGGAGCCGGCCGCAACAGCCGGGAAAAGATTTACGACGGGTTTGTCAAGTATAAAATACTCAGGCAGTGCTCCGGCGCCAAAAATATACCAGTGACACTAACCTATCTGGCCGATGCACAGATCAAGTCGGTGAAATTTGCCGATCCGTCACGCGACAACAAGTTTACCGACAGGGTGTATTACACACATCAGCTGCTGATCGGGCGCAAGTTTGGCGACAGGCTATCACTGCAACTGATGCCAACGCTGGTGCACAGAAACCTCACCACCTCACCGGAGGACAAGAATGATGTGTATGCGATGGGAGTGGCCGGGCGGTTCAAACTATCGAAGCGGGTGGCTTTAAATGCCGAGTATTACTACGTACCCGATGGGCAGATTGCGACTTCGTACGTCAATTCGTTGTCTTTGGGACTCGATATTGAAACCGGGGGACACGTTTTTCAGCTGCATTTCACCAACTCTCCGGATATGACCTACAAGGGGTTCATCACAGAAACGCAGGAGCAGTGGTTTTTTCAGGGAAACGACGGGCAGTTGATGAGCGGAATCCGTTTTGGATTTAACGTTTCAAGGGTTTTTACTGTGGTAAAGCCCAAAGAGCTCAAATAAGACTGTTGTAATACTCCAGGCCTCTTTCCAGGTCAGATCTGGAGATATTCAGTACCCGCATGGAGCGGGGGGCGTCAGGCAGTGTGATTCGTACATTGCCTGACGCATTTTTTTTATCCTGCAGCATCAGATGCCACAGGGTTCCTGTCAGTTCGCCTGATAATTGCGGCAACTCAAATATTTTTAGCAGATACTTAGTGAGCAGATCTTTATCGGGAACGGTAATTTTATGTAACTGTGCGATATACGACTCACAAATCATTCCAATGGCAATTGCTTCTCCATGGGTCAGTGGATGGTTGGAATCCAGAAAGACACTTTCGATGGCGTGTCCGATAGTGTGACCCATATTCAGGAGCATACGTACACCTTTTTCATCAGGGTCATCCCGGACAATATCTGTTTTTACGGAGACAGATCTGGTGAGAATTTCTGTCCAGTCGGGTTCGGAGGATTCGAATCGGGCCAGAGAGTCAATCCATCCGGACGAGAGTTCTCCGGAGATAGCTGCGTGTTTGAATACTTCTGCCATTCCGCTTCGAAGTTCCCGATCTGGCAGTGTTTTCAGGAAAAACGGATCTGTAAAAACGGCTGCTGGTTGCCTGATTACTCCGACAGTATTTTTAATACCGTCGAAATCAACGCCCGTTTTTCCTCCGATAGCGGCATCTGTCATGGCCAGCAGGGTGGTTGGGATCTGAATAAATTCGACTCCTCTTTTCCATGCAATGGCACAAAAACCACCCATGTCGCCAATAACACCACCTCCAAGGTTCACGACCAGCGAGTTTCTGTCGAGGCCGGTATTTTTCATTTCCGACCAGATGAGGACGCAGGTTTCCAGATTTTTCCGGGATTCGCCGGGCTCGACGACGAATGAGTGAACCGGGGCATAACCTTCCAGTAATTTTTGCAGATAACTGAAGCAGTATCGGTTCGTATTTTTATCGGACAATACGAACACGGCAGAGAAACTTTTCGACCGGAACCATACGGGGAAGGAGTCGGAGAGAGGCCCGATAAAGACGGCACAGTTGTTTGTGTGGATACCGGCAGACATTATGCTGGAT
>JBEGNB010000404.1:0-6819 GCA_041182785.1 Bacteroidota bacterium | reverse complement strand
GATGGTTTACTACTTCAAATCACCCTGTTTCCCCCAAAGCGGACCCCTGATTTAGCCTGATATTCTGTTTTTTGCCAGCTTTCTGCTTCGGCTGATTGAATTTCTCTTGTCGCGTTTATATCTTTGTACGTGCAAGAATATGCTGTCAGACAACTACACCGCGGCATCGGTTGCCGCTTCCGCAACTCACTGTGTTAAAGGAAATAATCATAAAAATTGACAATCAGGCGGTTTTCCTGAATCCCAATCTGGCCATACCGATCCGTCAGACCGATATTCCGGCTGAACACATGACATTTCGCTCGCGGGAGGAAATATTCTGGAAGGTCGAACTGCTGGAATATAACGCCGAAAACAAGTGCTGGAAAGTCAGAATCACTGATTATTGCATAAAAGACACTCAAAACTTCAGCCGGCAGCAATCAACCAGGGAGGTATTGCGGCTTTC
The DNA here is from genome assembly GCA_041182785.1 of Bacteroidota bacterium. Lineage (GTDB taxonomy): Bacteria > Bacteroidota > Bacteroidia > Chitinophagales > Saprospiraceae > M3007. The sequence continues at coordinate 6,371 of JBEGNB010000404.1, read as the reverse complement.
TTTCGAGTCGTTCGACTGGCAAAAACTGGAGCCGCTTCTATCAAGCTATCATAAAATTAAACTTCTCGCTGTCCTGAAAAACCATGAGACAGAACGGCTGCTCAAGGAAAAAACCACAGGCGTGCCGGCTTACGCTATGCCTGGTGCCGGCAAGTCTTCTCAGTCGCCGGGCGACAAGCTTACAGACAGCCCTGCCGATCCCCGTTTGCTGACAAGAACATACGAAGTGGAACTGTCAGTTTACTTCTCCGAAACGCAGTTCATGCTCGGCTATCTGGTTTTCACCAAATATGTAAAGGAAGTGGACGATACGGTAGCATTCAAAATTCCAAACGATTTCATCCTGCCTGAATTCGAGAATATCAAATCGTGGTTCGCCAGAAAACTGAAATCCAGAAAGTTCCGGGTAAATGCCACCATCACTACAACCGGCGGCGAAGTCATATCGGTGACTGCAACCGCGCCTCAGATTGCCATGATTAACGAGGCGCTGGTGGACAGCATCAAATACCAGCGAACACTGGCACTCACCAAATCCCCGAAACTGCCGGATATAGACAAGTCACTCTTCACTGCAGAGGATATTTTCAATACCGGAGAATCGGATGATGTGGAAGGAAACGTTTTCAGGCAGGATGAAAAAGATATTCTCCAGTTCCTCATCAGCCACCACAATACCCGCAACAAGAAACAGCTGGAATATCTGTCGGGATACAAACAGTCGGCAAATTTCAGGATCAGATTCACGCTTCACCCGAACTTTGGCTTCCTTTTTCTGATAGAGGGCATGGAAAACAATCACTTTGTGTGGGAACTGCTCAATACCCACGCAACATATATATGGAGTATCGGCAAATCCGAAAGAGATATCGAACTGCAGTACCGGAGGGTGGAAGATATCATCAATACTATCCGTAATACCGGTCGCGAACAGTATAAACGGGCATACAAAAATAATCACCACGACAGTGACCTGATATTCTGCTCCATTGAACACGACGACATCACCTCCAGCTTTGTGGACGGGTTTGTAAAATGGAAGCATAAACTGAATGAAAAGTTGATATGAACATGACCCTGCAATCCACCCTGATAGACCTGCACCAGCGCCGCATCTATCCCGCTGAAGTCACCATTACCGACGGACGCATCGCCGCCGTCCGCGAGCTCGACGTGGTGCCTCCCGGCTCCGGCTACCTGATGCCGGGGTTCGTGGACGCGCACGTGCACGTGGAAAGCAGCATGCTTCCTCCCTCCGAGTTTGCCCGCATGGCAGTGGTACACGGAACTGTCGCTACCGTATCCGATCCGCACGAGATTGCCAATGTGCTGGGTGCGGCGGGGGTACACTTTATGCTCGACGATGCGGCCCGCTCTCCCCTGAAATTCTGCTTTGGTGCCCCTTCCTGTGTGCCGGCTACCTCGTTTGAAACAGCAGGTGCCACCCTGGATGCCGCCGCTGTCGAAGCCCTGCTGCAAAATCCCGGTATCGGATACCTCTCGGAAGTGATGAATTTTCCTGGAGTATTAAACGCCGACCCGGATCTGATGGCGAAGATTGCCGCCGCACAACGACTCGGAAAGCCGGTGGATGGTCACGCTCCCGGACTGAGCGGCGACGAGGCGCGCCGGTATTTTGCCACCGGTATCACCACCGATCATGAGTGCTTCACCCTCGAAGAGGCACGCGAGAAAGCAACCTTAGGCGTGAATATTCTGATTCGCGAGGGTAGTGCAGCCCGCAACTTTGAGGCACTGTGGCCCCTCCTTCAGGAGTTTCCGGACCAGGTCATGTTCTGCTCCGACGACAAACACCCCGACGATCTCGTGCACGGACATATCAATCAGCTGGCTGCCCGTGCGGTGGCCCGCGGCTGCGACTTGTTTGACACCCTGCGGGCTGCCTGCATGCACCCGGTGCGGCACTACCATCTGCCCGTCGGTCTGCTTCAGCCGGGCGATGCAGCCGATTTTATCCGTGTTGCCGATCTGGAGCAGTTTCAGGTGCTGGAAACGTGGATTGACGGCGTGAAAGTGGCGGAAAACGGTGAACCCCTGCTGGAACAGATTTCAGTGGATGCACCTAACCATTTCCTCGCAGAACCGGTAAAAGCTGAAAATTTTCGCCTTTTTCATGAGTATTATTGCCCCAACCTGCGCGTCATCCGGGTGTGGGACGGCGAGATTATCACCGGAGAAGAAGAGGATTCCGTCAGTGAAATGCGCGATGGACAGTACATGCCCGACACGGTCAAGGATTTGCTGTATATCACAGTTGTGAACCGATACGAGTCCGGGGCAATACCCGCACTGGGATTCGTCAGGGGCTTCGGACTCAAGAAAGGCGCTATAGCCGGCAGTGTGGCCCACGATTCGCATAATATAGTGGCAGTGGGTACCTCCGACGAGGCGCTTGCCACGGTGGTCAATGCAGTGATTGCCGCCCGGGGAGGCGTGGCTGCCACAGACGGCGACGGCCATACGCATTTGTTACCCCTGCCCATCGCCGGATTGATGAGCCTCCAAAACGGCCGGGAACTGGCCCGCGACTATGCCGAACTGGACGCCTGGGTGAAGTCCAGCCTCGGCTGTGTGCTGAAAGCGCCGTTCATGACGCTCTCCTTTCTCGCACTTCCCGTCATACCCAAACTGAAAATGACCGACAAGGGCCTGTTCGACGTGGCGAGATTCGAATACGTACCGGTAGAGAAGGCATTTGGAGAGGCCGGTTATTCGGGTGGGTAGCGCATATTTTGATCTTGTGCTCCATTGCTTGCCTGATTATTCTTACCTTTGTATGCGCAGGGGTAACCGGGAGTGCAAATAACCGGTATTTCCGAATGCCTGTATCAAAACCATACCTTGATTACACATAAATGAAAGTAAATGAAATAAAAGACGCTATAGTACCCGTTCTGATCAGGCATCATATCAAACGGGCCGGAATATTTGGTTCTGTTGCAAAAGGCAACTCGAACCCTGAAAGCGATATAGATATCCTTGTTGAATTGGAGGAGGATATTAGCCTGCTGGAATTCGTAGGAATAAAACTTGAGTTGGAGGATTTACTCAGACGGAAAGTGGATTTGGTTGAATATCAGGCTATTAAGCCGAGGTTAAAGAACCAGATAATGTCAGAAGAAATCAGAATCTATGGCTAAAAGTAATAAGCGAAACGAACTGGTTTTTCTGGAAGACGTTCTGGATTGTATTGACAAGATTGAGGAATACATGGAAGGAACTACGGAAAAAGAGTTTGAGGGTAACTCACAAAAACAGGATGCTGTAATTCGACGCATAGAGATAATTGGTGAGGCTGTGAAAAACATTTCTTCGGAAACAAGAGCCAGATTTCCCGAAATTCAGTGGAGAGAAATAGCAGGTATGCGGGATGTTGTTATCCATCAATATTTTGGTATTACAATTGGTATGGTATGGCGTGTCGCGACCTCTGACTTGCAGGTCTTGAAATATAAAGTCAGAGATGTTATCCGCTTTTTGAGCGAAAATTGATTTTAAATGACCGACAAAAGCCTGTTCGACGTGGCGAGATTCGATTACGTACCGGTAGAGAAGGCATTTGGAGAGGCCGGATATTCGGGTGGGTAGCGCGTATTTTGATCTTGTGCTCCATTGCCTGCCTGATTATTCTTACCTTTGTATGCGCAGGGGTAACCGGGAGTGCAAATAACCGGTATTTCCGAATGCCTGTATCAAAACCATACCTTGATTACACATATCACCATGAAAAAAGCCCCTTTTTTTACCCTGATGCTGTTATCTCTGGTTTCTTCAGCTTCCTGGAGCTAGACAATCCCGGCGACAGTAACTGACACATCTTTCGTATATTGCGAGATTATTGGCACCCGATTTGTTTCAATTGAAAAACTCAAAATCAGGGTGGACTATGGTGAAGAGGCAGGCACTATGCCTGATTCAAAGACGAAAGATCACCCAACTGAAAAGCGACATAAGTTCACCTCAATGGTCGAAGCAATGAACTATTTGAGCGCCGATGGCTGGCAGTTTGTTCAGGCTTACGTCGAATCTTACGGCGAGTGGAGTTTTATACACTGGATACTCAGAAAGAAAAAGTAACTGCCCGGATTTATGTCTTTTCCCCATTTTCAAACTGAAAAATTCACCTTCCTGCCATTCGGAAGTATCAGACCGGCCGGCTGGCTAAAAGAACAAATGCAAAGGGATCTGGAAGGTTTCGTGGGCAATCTTGACCGGATTGTACCCGAGCTGATCAATGATCCTGTTTACGGTGAGGGCAGATTGCGTAAAAATTCACGGGTAAAAGATCTGGGAAATCTGAAAGACGGCGATGCCGAAGGTGATGAACAGTACAAGTGGTGGAACAGTGAAACCCAGTCCAACTGGTGGGATGGCTTCGCCCGCAACGTAATGATGCTGGATGATAAATACGGGATCGAAAAGGTACATGCTTATGTGACAGCTATTCTGGCTACCCAGGATGAAGATGGTTATATCGGTATTTACGATGAGGAAATGCGCTATAATTTTGATTCCGAGAACGGTGAACTGTGGTCCAAAGCCACCCTGTACAGAGGCTTGCTGGCTTACTACGAATATACAAATGATCAAAAAGTATTTGATGCACTGGAGCGTGCTGTGCAAAATGTAATGCATAATTATCCAGTAAATGCGTCACGACCCTTCCACACAGGTACAGCTTTCAATGGCGGTGTCGCTCACGGACTCACCTTTACGGATATTCTGGAACGGTTGTACTTTCATACCGGTGACAATAAATACCGGGAATACGCGCTGTTCCTCTATCAGGATTTTTCAGATTCAGTCCAGTCGGAGGGAGATGCACAATTGAGTAATATCCTGAATCCGCATTATAAACTGAAATCGCACGGTGTACATACTTTTGAACACATCAGGGCCCTGATTATTGCTTTCTGTGCATCCGGCGACAAGAAACTTGCGGATGCGCTGGCCATTTACCTGAAGAGAATTGAAAAGGCCACCACCGTCAGTGGAGGGGCTATCGGGGATGAATGGATTGCAGAACGAGATGCGGATGCAACGCATACCGGCTATGAATACTGCTCACTACAGGAATTGCTGGACAGCTATTGCCTGCTTCTCCAGAAAACCGGGAACGCTGAAACCGGCGATCAAATCGAAAAAATCTTCTACAACGCTGCACAGGGTGCGAGAAATCCACACCATTCCTGTATTGCATACCTCAAGACGGATAATTCTTTCGAGATGCTGGGCACAAGAAACGGTGAAACAGAGCCTGAAAGGATCCAGACACGTTACAAGTATTCGCCCGCGCATCAGGATGTAGCAGTATGCTGCAACCCGAATGCCGGCAGAATTTCACCCTGTTTTATTCAGAGTTCCTGGATGAAGGAACACGATACTACGCTGGTCGCAACACTTCTGATGCCCAATATCCTGAAAACAGTACTGAACGGCGTGGATATTCAGATAGAAAATATAACAGATTATCCTCTGAAAAATGAGTTCAAAATCTGTATAAAGCAACCGGTTCCCTCGTCTTTTAAACTGAAAATAAGGAAACCGGGCTGGGTTAAGAATATCATAACCCGCGAGAATTACGTGATGTATGATGAATTCATGGTTATTGAAAGACGCTTTTCTCCCGGCGACGAAGTACAGTTTTCTTTTGAAACTGATATTCAGATCCGGACTGACAACAAGAACGCCCGCTATTTTACTTACGGAGCTCTGGTTTATGCTTTGCCCATCCATGCTGATGAAATATTCGGTAAAACCTGCGTCGGTAACTTCAAAGATATAACCTACAAACCCCTTTCTTCCGTCAGATATGCTTTCAGAAGGAAGGTGAAACCGGTGTATAAAAACGGAAAAATACAGGCAAGTCTGATCAGTGAACACACAGGAAAACCGGAAAAAGTGGAACTGATACCCATGGGCAAAACCATTCTTCGACAGGTAACTTTCAAATGCTGACTGTCTGCCTCCCGGTTTCTTTTCGTAATATTGCGCCTCGTTTATGTGTTTGGAAAAACACTGATGAATAACAAGCTGGCACCGGTTTATAACCAGACAAACAGGCACAATGGCAGAAAAAACACTTCTAAAAAACATCGCCGTCGTTAATGAAGGACAAATTACCGTCACGGATGTCCTGATTGATAACGGACTGATCTGGAAAATCGGACAAAATGATGATCCGGACGCAACGGTCATTGACGGAACCGGCAAATATTTGTTTCCGGGAATTATTGACGGACAAGTACACTTCCGCGAGCCCGGACTAACACATAAAGCCGACATGCACTCGGAGAGCAGGGCTGCCGTCGCAGGTGGCACCACCTCGTTCATTGATATGCCCAATACAG
>JBEGNB010000403.1:0-6461 GCA_041182785.1 Bacteroidota bacterium | reverse complement strand
GCCGGGAAAGTGCCATCGGGATTCACACGGTACCGCCAGTATTGCTCCCAGCGTTTGAAGGCCTTGTAGCCCTTGCCTTTTTCAGGTGTCTTCCCTTCCCAATACTGATTGAAAGATCGCTGAATATCGAAGAAATTGGCACCATCCACAGTTGGAGCTAACCAGGGTTGAGCAACGATATCTGAATAAACAAAAAAAGAAGCGATAATGAATATCAGGAAGGTGGCGGGGGAAAGATTGAATTTTGACATACGCGAGATGTGGAAATTTTTTATAACCGGGAGACCGTTATACAGCAAAATGTAGCCCGTTATGAGATAATCATGCTATTCAATAACAAAGATATACTTATCCGAACATATTTGGCCTTTTTTAAGGTATAATGAGCCAGACAAGGCCGCTTTATCCAAAGAACTGTACCCCTTGCTTAAAACAAAACAGCCCTGTCAGCTGGTATGAGACTGACAGGGCTTTGAAGCTGGTTAAACAATATTACTGTTCAACTATTATCATTTTTCTGGTTTTGACACCAAACGGGGTTTTGAATGTGTACCAGTACACTCCACTGTACCCCTTCAACTCGAATGTTTCCGAATTTTCACCAGCCGGGTAATCGCGTTTCAGTGCCAGTACGACCCTGCCACTCATATCAGTAATCTGCCATTCGGCGGTGCAGGACTCGGGGAGTGTGAACCTGACCGATGTAAGGTCTGAAAGTGGATTCGGAATGTTTTGATCAAGGGCAAACTCAGGTATGAGTGAAGTGCCGGACTCGCGGTCTGATACTGTTTCACGTGTAAAATTTTGCATGTTGGAGAACACCCAAAAAGCACCTTTTCCGGAGGCATCAGCAGATCCTCCGATCAAACCTGTTTTGCCATCAGCACTAATGGAAACGGAAATGCCCTGAGATGCAGCGCCAACCGCTCCGGTACCAGACAGTTTTCCTCCCATCTGAACCCAGTTATTACCTGTACGCTTGTAAATCCATGTGGCACCTTTATTGTTATTATCGCCCGAACCACCAATAACTGCTATATTACCATCGGCACTCAGTGAAACGGAAATACCCTGACGCGAGGCGCCAGCGAACCCGACTCCGCCAAGTTTGACCTGCTCACTCCAGGTATTATTGGCTGCACGCTTGTAAACCCATGCAGCACCCCGAAGATTATTGTCCAAAAATCCCCCAAAAAGTGCGGTACTTCCATCATCACTCAATGAAACAGAGCAACCCTGAAACATTTGGGATGAAGATCCTGATCCTGTAAACTTGTAAGGAGTGCCCCACTGACAATCAGTGACCGAGAAAATCCAGATTGCACCCTTTCTGTTACTATCCTGCGGTCCACCAACCAGGAGAGTAATACCATCTCCTGAAAAAGCCACAGACGACCCAAATCTCGCAGCTCCCACCCCGTCAGAAGGCATAGGCAACTTATCGCCTCTTTGACACCAGTTACTTCCATATCTGGCAAAAAGCCAGACAGCACCCCTGTAGCTGTCATCGCCGATGGCACCAAAAGCCAGTCTGTTCCCGTCTCTGGATAACGACACTGATGCTCCCTGTAAAGAAGTACCTGTTGAACCTGTACCTACCAGTTTGCTTCCCTGCTGTGACCATATACCACCATTTCGTACAAATATCCATACAGCGCCTACGTTACCGTTGTCGGCGCTTCCGCCAACAGCTATTGTATTGCCGTCAGCGCTGATTGCAACAGAAGTGCCCTGCCGAGCGTAACCAATTTCTCCCATACCAGTCAGTTTGGCACCCTGCTGTGACCATGTATTACCGGAACGGACATAAATGTAAGCCGCTCCCTTACCCGAATTATCAGCCGGTGCACCAACAACTGCCGTATTACCATCTGAACTGACAGCAACAGATGTGCCCTGCTGCGAACCGAAGATACTGTTAGTCTTCTTGGCACCCTGCTGGAAGTAAGGATACGGTGTTCCTTCAACTGTAAAATTACCGGAAGAGGTGCCTGTACCCGCCAGAGAGACAACCGACACCGAGTTACTGGTGGAGCCGGGCATTACAGCTATGACAGCCGAGTTATCGCTTTTTGAGAGAATAACCGCTCCCGTTCCGCCAACCGAGGCAGAATGAATCTGTCCAAGATTGGAACCACTGATTGTTATCACAGTACCCACCGGACCAGACGAAGGACTGATGGATGAAACTGTCGGTGCAGAGGATTTCACGATAACTTCCCCGCAAAGTGTTACGACTTTCACTTCGCTGAAGGCTCCTGACGCAGGGAGACTTGCCTGTACCTGAGTCGAACTGATTACATTGACACTGGTCGAACTTACTCCGTTGAACTTGACATCAGTTACATCAGACAAATTTGAGCCTGAGATGGTTATTACAGTGCCCGCGGATCCTGAGCCAGGAGAGACCGACTGAACGGACGGTGCCTGATTCACATTAATTGTAGCAACTGCCGTCTGAGTGCAATCGTTAATATCAGATACCGTGACCTCGTATGAACCGGAACAGAATGGACTGATATCAAATGCGGAAGTTTTATGGCCATTGGACCATTCGTAACTGACTCCCCCTGAAGCAGATACATTTACACCGGATCCCACGCAAATTACACCATCGTTGGATGAAACGCCGGATGTTTCGGTGGTGGAGAGCACTGGTACAGGAGGTGTACACGTACCGGGAACAGTGTTTTCACCTCCGGACTGCGGACTCTCAATCTGAGGGTATGAATCACACTCACAGCGGGTTTTGATATTTTGTGGTGGTCCGTCCTGATCGTATGTCGGGATGGTATATGACCATACTCCGTTGTCGAGTTTATACTGAATAGTAGATCCTAACGGGCATGGCATACCAGCCGGGGGAGCAATACTTCCTCCGCCGGGCACACAACCAGGGCTACATACACTATTGGTGATAACCACATCAGATGGTGCTGCCGTCAGGTCAGGGCATGGGAGGCAATGGGCGGTTCCGGCATTATCTCCGGTGATTGTCCATCCCTTGCTACCCGCAAGTGTGGCGTGAGCAGATGTGGCAGAAGTACCGTAAGTGAGACCACTGGCGCTCAGATTCAGTCCTGATGGCGTGGAGGCATTGGCGGCCCAACCTATCAGAGACTGAGAGTAATTCACACAGTCCATATCACCGTTATCCAGAAAACCAGTCAGATCAACACCAGCCTTGAAGGTCCAGTCTCCGAGCGACTGATTAAAAGAGCTGTTATTGAACGTCCTTGCCATACTGGTAATATTGCTCACATTCCAGTCACCAACAGGATAATCGAAGTTGGAATTGTTGAACATCTCTGTCATATCAGTCACGTTGCTCATGTCGGGGGCATCCATGGCATAAATACCCAGGTTACGGCAACCCATAAAAACGCTGTTCAGGCTCGACCACTTCACCCCACCCCACTGAGACACTCCTTTGAGTTTATTCTTGTCTGTACCACCATCTATGTAAAAACGTCTGAGGTTATGGGCCTCCATAGTGATAGTTACTTCATCATCAGCGGCAAAATTGAGACTGGACAGCGTGACAGGGCCACCGGTAGTGTTGGAAAAGGAACCTGAACCACTATTACCGGACGGACTGGCAGTCCAGGTATAAAGAACGGGTGCGGTAGCCGTGAGTGTTTTGAATTGTAACGATGTTGTACTGGCGCTGAAAGACCAGGTTGTGATAAACGGGGCCGTGCAGTTGAACGCATTGGAGTATCCCTGCGAGGAAAGTGCCGGATAACCGTCGTTATCCGTCGTGTTTATTGTCCAGATATTATCAGTGCCATTGTCAGTTTCACCGTCAAAATCCCAGCCAGTCTCCTCATAAGTACAAGGAGACTGCATAAACTCCGTTGTTTTGCCTTCACCTGCGGCCGACAAAGGAGCACCGGAGGTTTGGGTATCCCAGAAACAATTGGTCACGGAACCTGTATTTGTACCAACGAAACCTCCCACCGGATTGCTTCCTGTAAGTGCGCCTTTACTGTAACAGTTAGTGATAGTGCCTGTATTGCTTCCAGCAAGCCCCCCGATATTTGTACCGGAAGTGACCGATGCCGTACTGTAACAATTGACTACTGTCTGTTCATTGGTACCAATAAGGCCGCCAACATAACTGCCGGTACTGCTGATACTGCCATTGGTGTAGCACCTGGAAATGGTGGTTGACGTACCACTGATGCAGCAGAATCCAATCAGTCCACCTGTATTGTTCACACCAGCAATTGTTGCCGACACGTAGCAACCGGTGAGTGTTGAGTTTTCAGCTTCACCCGCAATACCACCACAATCGGTAGCATTCGCTGTGATTGTCGAAGTTCCTGTGACCTTCACGTTTTCAATAACCGAAGAGCCCAGCGCCCAGCCTACCACAGCAGCCGTGTTATCGTTAGCGGTGATATTAACATTCACCAGATTCAGATCCTTGATGGTTGCACCGGACGTGGAGCGGAATAACCCCATGGATGCGGTTGTTGGCCTGTTGATGAACAGGCCGGTAATAGTTTTATTATTACCATTGTATGTTCCGGTAAAACGACTGGAGGGAGAACCTATGCCACGAAATCCCGCTCCGCTGTTCAGCGTATTCGTACTGCTCGCATCTATGTCTGCAGTCTGAATAAAATGATTGCCAATATAGGTATTATTGGCTGACAGAGTGACCAGATCATTCACCGTACTGATTTGATATGGATCTGCCAATGTACCGGAACCGCCGGAGAATTGCGCAGCAGCCTCAATAACGGCCAGGAAGGACATTACAACTATGCCCGGAATGCGTTTCAGAAATTTCATAAACGAGGATTTTTTTGTGCAGCAAAGGAAAATCCGTGACCCAAAAAGCCTGTAACACTGCGTGTAACACTTTCCGTATGTTGTAAAAATATCCGCAAAAAATAACGTAAAATACTACTGTTCAGGAGTTTTTGAATGTGCGGCCTCCAAAAACTCCGTCGGAGACATGCCTGTCATTTCTTTGAATCTTCTTGTAAACGACATTCTGTTTGCGAAGCCGGATCGCACTCCTACTTCATTCATAGTCATTCCTGTACCATATTTTCTGATTAACCTGCAGGCCTCTTCCACCCTGAAACCGATCACCATTCTGTTGAAATTAGTACCACCGGTGCTTCTGATGGCGAGCGAAATATACCGTTCACTTCTGTTTAGCATACTACTGAGCGCAGGCAGACTAAAGTCTGGATCGAGGTAGGGCTTTTCGTCGTTCATCTTGTCAATTATCATAGCATACAGATTCCCCAGCCTCTTGTCTTCATCACTTTCTCCTTCAGAAACCTCCCGGGAATTGGCTACTTGTGCCAGTAGCTCTGTTGATACCGGTTTTGTTTTCCAGTAATAAAAAATGATTACCGATAACAGAGCAGAAAGAATCAACAGGAAAAACGACAGGGAAAATACATAGAGGATACTGTTGGCGGCAAACCCATACCCCCCCTGCCTGCCGTGCCGATGTAGAGAAAGTTCCGCGGTTATCTCACTGCGCATATTTTCATCCAAACAAGACAGCAGGTGACAAAGTACAAGCCTGTCTCCTTCCCCTGATACGCCAGTAGGTAATTCCAGTCTGAGTTGAAGTGATTTGATATAGGTAACCAAATCTTCAAAACCCGAAGCACGGGCAAACTTAAATTCTTCAGTGAGTAATTGCCCCGCCTCGTCGAGCCTGACACCCGTCCGAATATAATTTTCCGCCTCCAATACCCTGAGTCCGGTGTAAATCATATCCAGTTTATTATCAGCACAATACGGGATTGTTTCTTTTATCGTTTCTTCGGCCTCTTTGAAATAGCCGGAACGCAGCAGACCCTCGGATTTCAACAGCTTTGTAAAGGCCAGTCCGAAGGGATAATTCATCTTCTGACAGGCCAGTACCATATTGTCTGTGTACCCGACGAAGTCCGTCAAATCGTTACGGCGTAAAGCCATTGCCGACAATAGTTCGAGACACCTGACCTCATCTGGCAGATTCGAGCTTGTATGGAAGTAGTCAAGCAAGTACCGAACAGCCTGCTCATTATCCGACTTCCCTGTTTCAGCCCTGTACACTCCAAGCAAACAAGACATCACGGCTGCCGAATCGCCTCTTGATTCGGCTATACACAGCGACTTGAGACGTGCGTCTTTTGCCTCAGTCAGATTGTGCTGGGTTTCACAGGCCAATGCCAGTCTGTTCAGACACTTTTCCCGGAACAACGGATTTCGTTGAGCCAGATCGGACTCCAGCGCTTCTCTGAATCGCTTGACAGATTTACGGATTTTATTATCAAGAAACAGTATTAAACCCTGATAGTATATCTCAACGGCAATGAGGGAATCATTACCGGATTCCGGAATTCTTCGGTAAAGGCCTCCCTTTTCACTATGTCTGTTCAGACGGTGAAAGGTATCCTCTGAATAATGTCCGGGTGACACATGCTGAGCAAAGGCTGCATTGG
>JBEGNB010000402.1:0-6351 GCA_041182785.1 Bacteroidota bacterium | reverse complement strand
GAAAAGGAAATATGGAAAGAGGTATTATACTGGCTGGCATCAGAGCCCGAATCGGTACACGGTCAAATGCCGGCTTTTATGCGCAGCCTGACAGCAAAACAGGCCACAGAACTACCTGTTGACTCTTCAGATGGTTCATCCGATTATGCAGGGAATGTATGGCACTTCATTGAGTATGGACGTTTCCCGGATGGGATCTCCCGGATTTCAATGGCCGGTTTTACGGCTGAACTGAAAACGGAATTTGATACAGCTCCCCTGTTATCGGCCTCCAGACTGAGGGAGATATTCCGCCGGCGGCCCTGGGCCTTGTCCAGACTTGTCCGTCTGGCAGATGAAAAACTCCTATGCCTGATTGCCAGTTTGCTGTCGGGCATTCCGGAAGCCGAGCTGAACAGGTATGTGTCTTCCTGGAGGGTTACAGGCTCACTGGAGAAAGAATTGTGGACTGAGGTGCTGGAACGGATACGCTCGGAATATTCATCCGCAACGGTACGGAAAAAGGATTTGTTCGCTGCTGCTCTGTCAGCAGACTCAGCTGCTCTGCAGCCAAATGAAATGGCTTCGCTCGTGAATCCGGATGAAGCTGCATGGATCTATCTGGAAACGGGCATACAGCCAAGGACGACAGGAGGTAAAATGGCCCACAGCGTTTTCCTCATGAAATATGCAGAGCGGCAGCCTTTGTTGTTTCTGGCGCGACTGAGAGAAATCGAAAATATCTCCTCCGGGGTGGTCGGCCGATTGATTCACCTGTACCGCCCAAAAGAACTTTTCCGACTGATTTCAGTACTGTCGGGTACCGCAAAAAGAAATATAGAGGCCTGGCTTAAGGGATTTGCCGGTTCTGATCCGGAATCACTTCTCTCCAAAGAACAGATCGGAGAAATACTGGAATGGCTGATGATACAACCCTCGTCACAGTCTGTAAAGTTGCGCGAAATATTATCAGCGGCGGTTCCCGGGGTGAGCCGCGAATCAATGAAGTCTGCAGACAACAGGGAACCCTCAACAGAAGAACAAGTATGGTACTATCTTGAATCAGGCGCTTTATTGCCGGGTAGTGGAATACAGACTGGCATTAGATCGGGTGATCTGATACTCAGGATGGCCAGCAGAAAGCCGGTATATGTTCTCTCCAGACTACAGGAAATGATAAACCGGCATCCTGTTGTATTCATCAGGATGCTGGGTAATTACAAAACGGAGGTGCTCGTACGGCTGATCAGGCTACTCGCAGGGACACGTCTTCAGGCTTTGGACGATATTGGTACAAAGGACGAACTTCTTTTGAACGGAATTCTGGAATCTGCCTTCAGGTGGTTGTGGAATAACAAAATATCTGAACGTAAAAATCTTGAGGACGCACTCCAGGATATCATTGGCGGGCACATTCCCGAAAAGGTTGCCGGACAACCTCAAGGGCTGTCAGCAGAGGATCTGGTGTGGTATTATCTGGAGTACGGACTGATACCTGAATCTGCCACTGGTGTTTCTGTAGCGTACTTGTTGGAGGTTTTTTTGAAACTGGCCTCTGAATATCCTGCGCTGGTGCTGGCAAGGCTTGGAGAAATACTGGACAGAAAGCCCTGGATTTTGTTCCGGCTAAGCCTGCAGTGTACACCGGAATACCTGAGCAGGCTTGTCGCAGCTTTATCGGGAATGAAAGGGGCTCTTTTTGATATATCTGACCGGATGATCCATCCTGAAATGACACCGCAGGATGTATGGATAGGCTTTCTCCGTTGGCTTGTTGACAACCAGTTTGCTGATAAAGAAAGAGCGCCGGAACAATACCTTGACTTTATTTCCATACAGGAGGGCAGTGAGTCGCCTTCCATGGATGAATTGGTATGGTATTATCTCAGATACTGGCGGCTGCCCGGCAGACTGGATGGACGTGTTGTGCATGAAACCGAACTACTTGATCGGCTGCTTGACATGTTTGACTTTGCTCCGTTTCACACGCGTGCACGAATGCGCGAGCTTGCTTTATTAAATACCGGGTTTCTCACAAATTTGGTAACCAGATTGAGCGACAGACAAAGAAATGATCTTGTTTCGAGGCTCTCAGGTTTGACAACTGATGAATTGTCGGAAATGACTTTATCCGTTTCCGCGGCTGGCGCGTTGCGTTTGCCGGTCAGGGAATTCTGGAGAGGAGTATTGCAGTGGTTGATATTTGAAAAATTACCCGACGACAGGTTTCGGGTTTATCTGAATGAACTGGTTAACCCCCTTAAAAAACCGGTAAAAATTGCTGTTTTTAGTGCAGAAGCCTCACTGTGGAACTATATTGAATCGGGCAATCTGTACGATTTTACACCGGATCGCGTCCGGTTGCTGCTTCAGCTAGCAGCGGCATACCCTGAACAGACCCTGTTCAGATTAGCATATCTGACTTCTGTCAGACCAGTTTTACTGTCGAGTCTCGTCCTGCGGCTGAATGAAACTGATCTGCTGAATTTGATGGTAGTCCTGACGGGAGCCCGTCCTGTATTATTGGAGGGCTACAAGAATTCTTTTCAGACCCGCGGAATTCCGGTAAGGCCTGTACTGGAAGAGATTCTGCGGTGGTTGCTGGTATCTTTTTCAGGCGACAAAAAGCGGCCAGATCAGATCCTTCACGAGATTTTGATCAGAGAGCAGCCCGGAGATTCTGATCAGGAATATACACTGGAAAATATGTTCTGGTACCTGCTGGAATATGGCAGTCTCCCCGAAAAATCCGGGATTGTTGTGTCTGATATAACGGTTGAAGCCCAACTGCTTACTATTTCAGTCCGCACGCCGCTGCTGGTGTTGTCCAGACTGAAGGAGATTTCACGGAGAAGTACTGATAACTTTATCAGATTTTTTGTGCGACAAAATTCCGGGTACCTGATTCAGACCGTGTCTGCCTTATCGGGTATTGAGCGCCGTGAACTGAATGTATTTCCCGCAGCTGTTTCAGGAATGACGTGGCCCGAATCTTTGCTGAAGTCATTCTGGTTTCGGGCATTGCGATGGCTTGTTGATAAACCGCTGACGCAAAGATCCGGGATTTTGGATTTCCTGCAGAATAAATTGGATTTCCTTCTTCCCCCTGTTGAGCAGCAGGAGGTCTTGCCAGCTCCCCGTTTTTCAGCAGATGAGAATATCTGGTTCTTCCTGCTCACGGGTAATTCACCCGAAGGTACCTCCCCTCCTGCAGCTGATGAAATTAACCGGATTATAAACAAGGAACTTCGTGAAACTCCGGCACGGATTTTTTCAAAAATGACGGAATTTCAAAGGGCTGACCGTCATTTCGCCTCAAGATTCACCGAAAAACTCTCTCTCGCCACCCTTCACGATACTGCAATAATCTTGTTCGGTTGTACAGAAGAGTCTCTCAGGGAAATTCAGAAAACATTACTTTCTGATACCTCTTTGAAACGTACATGGGTTGAAGCACTGCGCTGGATTGTATCAGACTTCATTGTGCGAACGGCCACAGGTGGAAGCAGGGGCCCGCTCGCTATCAAAGGGCCCGAATTGTCTGATTATACACGGTTATGGTTTTATCTAGAATTCGGCAGGTTCCCGATGTATCAGAAATTATCGGGGAAAAAATCGCCCGGGTTGCTGATCAGGAAGGCGCTGGAAGATAATTTTCTGGAGACAAGAAATCAGCTAAGAGAAATTTATCAATCAAGAACCGGCCTTGTTTCTGATATAAACAGTATATTTACAGAAAATGATCTTCTGCTCCTGGTTACAGGATTACTGCAGATCAGCGTGGCAGTTTGGGAAAAGGGTGTACCTGCCGGTTCCGGTGAAGAGCGTTACAGGTTGTCGTGGGCACTCAGACTAATCCTGGCGGGTGTAGCGGATCAGCCAGATCAGATAATGGAACTGACCCGGCTTTCCGAATTCGCTTACAAACCGGACACTCTCGCAGAAAAATACCACGATCCGGAAGATCAACTCTGGTATTTTCTGGAATTTGGAATACTGAGGGAACAAACAAGCAGGGTAGGGAGAAGTGAAATGGCAAGGCTGCTGATCAGTGCCCTGGCTCAAAGACGGAAGGAGGTGTCCGGCAGGCTGCTGAAATTGGCACAGGTCAACAGAGAGTTACCATTGCTGCTCAGCACAATGTTCAGTTTGCAGCATTTTTGGGAGTTTTTGGGTGTCTGGTTCAATTCGGATCCTGATGACTGGCAAAAGAAATGGGCCGGGAAAGACTACCTGCCGGAATACTCCCTGCAGATTGCCGGCAGTTTGCTCCGCGGACGATTCAGTCGTCGGGAAGATGTTCTTCGCTGGATTGAAGAACAACAGTCTTCGCTATATGGCCTGCCCACCGATGTTTCCTCAATATGGTATTTTCTGGAATCCGGATATCTGCCTGAAAAGGAATTTCGGCTTTCGGGTCGTGATGCAGTGGAAATATTAATCAGCTCGGCTACTCCGGAGGACTTATTACTGCAACTCAGAAGGTTATATCATCGGAACAGTAGTGCATTACTCCGGCTCTTGCAGTTAACGGAGCAATCGGGCGGCGATATGCTGGTTTTATACCTGTCAGGGACAAATTACAGCCAGCGTAAGGAGTTGGATGTCCTGTTCGACGCGTATGGGCGGGATGACAGTACTGTTAACCATATCATGAATCTGGCCCTGAAATTACTTGTAACACGAGGATTTCAGGGTGAAAAGGCCCTGACAGAATGGATTCTTTCAGAAATCGGAACTGAAAAAAGAACGACTGACACCGCAGGCTCTCAAACCATACCGGCTATTGCAAATCAAGTCTGGAGGTATCTCGAAACAGGTCAGTTTCGCGGATATATCCCGGAACTCACAGAACAGAATGTTCAGCAATATTTTCTGGACGGGTTTTTCAGGCATAAAGACGACATGGTGGCCAGACTCAGGGAGCTCTTCCGTACCCGACCCGGGCTGGTTGTCAGGCTGGTTTCTGTGCTCGACACGGAGGGGCTGCGCATGGTACTCGCAGCTATTCTCGGTTTGGATCTGGCAGCATGGAAAGTGCTGGAGGATCACCTGGTTTCAGAACTCAGAGTGGCTCCGGAGGACCTCCTGCTGACGGGTATCAGATATATATTGAAGAGTGGAAGTATTTCCGGCGAGGAACTGTTATCAGGGATCTTTTATGAATCCGGGCTGCTCTCCGGTGAGCGTGTTGAATACAGAAAGCAACCTGTTGAATTGTTCTGGTACTATCTCGAATTCGGCCATTATCCTGCCGGTGAAAAATCTCTTGCCACAAAACAGGGTAATCTGATTCTTGAACAGGGTATTAACTCGCCTGATGGCGAATTCATTCGCCGGCTGACGGCTGTTTTCAAAAAAGATAGCACGATGTTGCTGCGCTTGTCTGTTATCAGTAGCTCCGAGCTCAGGCGCAGGTTGTTACTCGCTGTCATGAAAACGGATAATGGTACCCTGAAACAACTGGAGAAGAAAATATGGTCTGACTCATCCGGAAAAATATCCCGGGAGGAGGTGGTTACAGAACTGTTACGCCTTGCTCTTTCACGGAAGGCGCTTGTGTCTGACGACTTGATTGCCGTATCCGCAACAGAGTCAGGTGTGCCTGCTTCTTCCTTGCCCGGCAAATCGGTTAAATCAGTTCCAGACAGAAATCAGGCGTATCTTTTGTGGTATTATCTCGAGCAAGGCCAGTACCCTCCCGGTGAGGAAGCTCTGAAGGGAAATGAGGCAGCCGTCTTGCTTATGAATCAGCTGAGTGAAGATGCCGGTGTTGTTATTATACGTCTCCGCGAACTTTTCAGGTACCATCCGGCACTGCTTGCCCATCTTTCGGGAATTCTGAATATTACGCTGCTGAGACGACTCGTCGCCCGGATTATAAATATTGAAGAGAGCGTCTGGATTGGTCATGAAGATATCATACGTTCCGTGACAGTTACACCGCATAATCCTTTCCGGTTCCAGACTGTGGCGCTCAGTTATGTCCTTTCCGGTTCGGCAGAAAATCTGAAATCGCTCGTTACACTGATGTTGAATCAGACAGGGATTGAGGAGCCGGAAATCCTCATGCCGACCGATATCAGCTCTGCACTGAAGAGTGAAAGTACGTCTGACAAGGAAGTGTTGTCGGAGATCTTCTACGAGTCCGGGCGTCCAGCCGGTGAGCGTGCTGAACAAAGGAAGCAACCTGTTGAATTGTTTTGGTACTATCTCGAATTCGGCTATTATCCTGCCGGTGAAAAATCTCTTGCCACAAAACAGGGTAATCTGATTCTTGAACAGGGTATTAACTCGCCTGATGGCGAATTCATTCGCCGGCTGACGGCTGTTTTCAAAAAAGACAGCACGATGTTGCTCCGCTTGTCTGTT
>JBEGNB010000401.1:0-2519 GCA_041182785.1 Bacteroidota bacterium | reverse complement strand
CATCAAAATACTATCCGATGAATCAACCCTTCGCGAGTTCAGCGCGAACGCATACGCACGGGCGCGCAGGTTTGATATCAACAATGTTCTGCCCGATTATGAGGCTTATTACCAGGAAGTGGTACAAAAAAGTGTCAACAAGGTTGAATAGCCACATCAGTACCTCGCTGCCGCCAGTTCGCGTATGAGACCGGGATCGCGTTCGAGCGCATTGCCGACAACCACCAAATCGGCGCCTGCTCTGTACGCAGCACCTGCCTTTTCAGCATTTCTGATGCCGCCACCTGCAATAAGCGGTACTGAAACCGCACCACTGACATCCGATATCATACTTTCCGATACAGGGTTGAGCGCACCGGAGCCAGCCTCCAGATAGAGCGCCTTCAAGCCGAGCATCTCTCCGGCAAGGGCTGTACTCACCGCGATATCATTCTTATTATGAGGAATGGGGGCCGTATTGGACATATACTGCACAGAGGTGTTCACCCCTCCATCAATAAGCATATATCCGGTACTGATGATTTCAAGTGGCGACAATTTCAGAAACGGCGCAGCGATGACATGCTGACCAATGAGTAATTCCGGATTACGCCCACTGATCAGTGACAAAAAAAGCAGCGCATCAGCTCTGTAACTCAACTGGAAGAAACTGCCCGGAAAAAGTACGAGCGGTATATCACAACGCGTGCGTATTGACTCCAGAAAACTATCCAGACCGGGGTTTGCAATCAGGCTCCCTCCGACAAAGAAATAGTCAATACCTGCATCAATGGCAATATCCAGACTGTCATTGGCCTGCGGAGATATAAACTTGTCGGGATCAAGCAGCATGGCAATGAGCTTGTTGCCAGCCGATTTGGCTGAACACAATCCGCTGTAAACACCTGAGTTAACCATCTGAAGGTCCGATTTATGCTAATATAAAGGCTATTCCTGAGAAACAGACCGACTTTCTGCTCGACTACTGAAATTTTCCCCAGTTTTCTGTTTCTTCTTTCGACCACAATTCGGGATAAAACTGCACACACTGGAACCGTGGAGGAAGATATTTCTGCCAGTTGGTTCCGCCTGTGGCTTCAATTTCTTTGGGCTTTGCATCGAGGTACTTGACGGCCGAACGATAATGCGAGAGTGCCCAGCGCACATTGGCATTCAGATCAAACTCTCGCATCAGGGCAATCAGTTCGGCATCCTCACGGCTTTCCGCAGGCAGGTTGAAGTATATCCTGCGCAGGTTGCAGGACTGATATTTTTTAGCGAAACGGAGCAGATCATGGCCATATTTATCCTCAAACTGGCGCAAAGTGAGTGTCTTTTTACCACTGGCCAGTTCAGTAGCGCCAGATTTCCAGTACAGTACGGAGTATAACAGTTCCACATCATTGACACCCTCGGTCAGTTCTCTTTTGGTAACATGTACCAGTTGCCCCAGATCAGTACCCGCCATTTCAATCATGCGGTACTGCACACTCTGGAAGCCGCTTGCCGGCAGAAGACTCATACGGAAGCGCAGAAATTCATCGCGATCCATCCCATCCACCATGATATCGAAGGAATTGACAAGCTGGGTAAAATACCGGTTAATTCGCACCAGCTGGCGTTTTAGCAACTCAACAGACACCTCCTTCTGACAGGTGAGCAATTCCAGCGCATCGAGGGTGAGCCGGAAATACAGTTCTGTGATCTGGTGATACATGATGAAGATACGCTCATCAGGTATGGGTGTACGTGGATTTTGAAGGCTGAGGAGGGTGTCCAGGTGGATGTAATCCCAGTAAGTGAGATAGTCTGCGTAGAGGAGGCCATCCAGATATGATTTCATATCCTGGCCCATGGCAGCGTACTTTTCTTCGAGGAGCTGGAGTCGTTCCTGAATGTCTTGGTTCATAGAATTTTGGTCAGGCTGTCATTTTAATGCCCAAAAGTAGGCATACAAAACAGATTATCAAACTTCCGAGCACATTTGCCGCAGCGGAAAGGTAATAACCGTTCTGAAAGGCCTGCAGTGTTTCGGCTGTGAAAGTGGAGAATGTGCTGAATCCGCCGCAAAATCCGGTGACGAGCAGCAGCCTTTTTTCAGCAGACAGATTTCCTCCCGTCTGTAATCCGACCAATGCACCCAGAACCAGACAGGCCAGCGCATTGGCTGCCAGCGTTGCCCATGGGAAGCGGGTCTGGTATGGCTGCACAGCGAGCGAAATGCTCCAGCGACAGAGACTGCCGAGTCCGCCGCCGAGGAAAACGAGAAGGAGATGGTATGGCATTGGCAAAGGAAAACTGGATTGTTACTGACTGCAGGCACGTCACATTTGACAGGATGCGATCAAATATCCTGCAGTCTTTCATATCGGGTCATTTAGGTTATGCGGGTTACGTGGCACAGGCTGATAACCATCAGTCACATCGAAACAGATCATAGCTGTACCGGTAAAAGATTCGATTTGTGCCCGCTTGACATCGTCGTAGATATTGAATACGGAATACCAGACAGAGAAAAAGCCCTTTTGCGATGCAAATTC
>JBEGNB010000400.1:0-3777 GCA_041182785.1 Bacteroidota bacterium | reverse complement strand
TCCGGACCTACAGAAAATGCATACGTACGGGTGTGCAGTGTCTGACTGTTGTTCGCCAGATTGAACAGGAACACAGCAGGTTCATTGGAAGGTACGTTAATAACGGTAGGTGTGCTCCCGTCGCGGAAAGTGAGCTGGCATCCGTCCATGTGAGCGGTCCCGGGCTCCCACGGACAAGAAGACTGACCAGACCGCGTGATAAAGGTGGGTGTATGATATTGCGGATCCCATGCTACATCCACGGAGAATGCGTCCTGAACATCATTGTCGGCAAATACATAACCAACCGTTCTGGAGTAAGTATTGGTAGAATCACCGTCTGCCGTAGTCCGGGTAAAGTCATCCTTTGAATCAACTTTCAGTGTTACGCCAACACCCAGCACTTCAAATCCGAATTCCTGGCCGACACCAACGCTTCCGCCTACAACTTGTTCAAGACTTTGCGCAGCCGTGCTGTCAAGCGTCGAACTGTATTCATAGATCACACCGGCATCCCAGGAATAGTTCCCTATAAATCCTTCGCTGGCTGTAATGGTATTCTTGTTGTCGTTTATGAAACCCTGCCACGATTGATACGACATGCGGCAGAGGTTTATACTGTCCTGATAAATTGCCGCCAAGGCCGGATCATTGGCATATTGTTGTTGCTGGGATTTGTAAAAGTCTTCCAGATCAATCAGGTAGGGAATGATACTGTTGGTCAGCATCCATTCGGAGTACATATAGGTGGTAGCACCTCCGGGTTTCGTGTTCAGTACCTTTTCTGTTTTCACCATACAGGAGTCGGGCTCGTACCTGACAACTGTAGCAAAGCCAAATACCATATTGATGGCTGTACCCAGATAGACATCACCACCCTGTGCACTGCCCACAATCAGTTCGTCATCGCTGGTGGAAATCGTTTCCGACAGGGTAATACAAACATCAGTAGTATTCTCCTGTGAACTCCCGAATTTGATAGAGCCCGAAGCCGTCGGGCCTACATCTCCCTCTGTTGTCTGCAGAACACCTACGCCGAGTGGCGCCAACACCAGCGTAACATCCGGTGCCAGATCTGTCTCCATTTCAAAACCTGTTTCATTTTCCGATTCCAGACTCCATTTCGACGATGTGCAGATGGTGGTGCCAGCTTCGACATACGCATAACTGGCATCTCCCGGAGGATCCCGCAGGATGAGTGTTGGAATGGTCGGGGTGATAGAAGTGAACGTATTTTCCCTGTTGACAATACCTTCAATCAGCGCTTCAAAGGAAATACTGCTGCTTTGCCCTTCCTTTGATTCACCAATAATCTGTATCAGTTTGGTATAGGGAGGAGTCGGGGCTGGATCCCCTACCCTGAATTTGTATTTCAGTTTGTGCAACTGATTGCTCCTGCTCAGTACGGTATCCAGTATTTCTCCGGCCAGCAAATTGATAAACCGGAAGTTAGCCGTGTCCAGCACACACACGCCCTCATCAATTTCCACTCCGTTGAGATATTCCGGCTCGTACTGCTCGATCAGTTGTACTTCTATCTGTTCAAGATCGCCCGATTCCAGTACAATTTTGTTGCAACCCTGAACAGGCTCCAGACCCGATGCCAGTTTGACTTCCGGGTTGGCGTAGTAAATAAAGTCTATCACGGTGTCACGCTCGCTCAGATCAATGCTGCTTCCTCCCTTCGACTGATAATATGCCTTGACTACCGGATCCGAATGTTCCACCACTGCTACAGTATAATCAGACAGGGCCGGAACTCCGGTGAATGAGTATTTCCCGTCTTGCGTATATAGTGTATCTGTACGTTCGTAACATTCATTCAGCGACTGGAGTTTCACCACGCAGCGCGTTCCCTGACCCTGACCGGGCGGATACTTCAGTACCGACTTTCGGCAATCGCCACCGGCTACCTGACCCGTTACCCGGCGTGTGGTATTGTCTATGAATACAATACCCGTAATGGGTGCTGTTATTTTGTTGATTTCCCAGAAAGATGGTGTAAACGCATGATCAGAAAAAACCGGCTCCAGTGTCGCCGATTTCCCGGGTTCCATGTCCAGAGAAAATTTTCCGGTGGAATCGGTGAATATCTGCGGGGTATAGCTGGCTCCGTTCACCAGAATTTCCACATTCGACGCAAAACAGTCGGAATTCTGGTAACGCACATAACCTGTTACATTCAGCAGGGATTTATCCGTAAAATCTGTCTGATCCACCGACGTTACGCTCGGATTGAGGGTGAGCAGCCGGGTTGCCGGTACAAACTCATGCGGTTTTGTATCCGGGAACTTGACATAGGTACTCCACTGGCAATTATACGCATTTCCATATATAATTGGCAGTGAACCCGCGTTATGCAACACATCTCCATCGCCCTCATTCAGCGCGAAATAGACCCTTAACCCGGATTCCTGCAGATTTTTGGGCAGCAAAACATGGCTGCGTATGGTTCCGGTATCCAGAATACTGTTATATACGGTGAACTCATCTATTAGGCCGGTGAAGAAATTGGTGTAATTGGCTGAATTGCTGAAATCACCGGAACCATCGTAATCAGCTCCCAGTATCCAGCGGGAGGTTGAGTCTGACCAGTTGCCCATAACCCCCGGAAATACATTGACCGACGACAGATCTCCGTTCAGATACGTTTTGATGGTTCGTACAGCTGGTCCGGTACTGTCTATCGTAAGCGTAATGTGGGTGTAGCCTGCCGGCACTTCGCCCAACACTGCCTGCTGACCCGAAGCCAGCCTGAGCACCAGATCACTCACAATGGGATTTTGTACATTTTGACTAAGCGACAGTGAAACCTGATTGGTACCGCGACGCTTTGAAAAAAGTGTTTGCGTCCCTGCCTCAGGCCCGTCGTTGTAAACCCAGGTCTCAATGCTCGTCTGGGGAGTCAGCGAAAAATCGGGAAGGACAGCATAAGACTTGCTGCCAGCAGTAAACTGAAGGGCCCAGTTCATGTAGAAGGCCTTGGAAGCTCTTGCCGTAAATGTAGTTCCAGTACCATAACTGGCGCTTTCAATGGCGTAAAACCCGGAGCTGTTGGTCAGCGCCGCTGTCAGCACGTATGGAATGTCAGTACGTTCGGTACCACTTGTATTGTAGGTAGCCGTGGAAAAGGTGGCTCCACAAAAGTATAGTTTCACGCGTTTGATGAGATCGAAGGACTTGTCGCCCAGTTGCTCGTCAAACTTCCAGTAGTACTTCAAATCGGCCGTGGTAGCTGAAGCCGTTGTGGTCATCACCGGAACCAGGGCTACTTCATCCAGGCGCCGGTGATAGATTCTGAGTTCGTCTATGTTTCCTCTCCAGTCGCCGCCTGTACTGCCGATATCACCCAGGTACAAAAAGTTGCTTTTTACGACTGCTGTAGTTACATTTTTAAGCGACTTGAGCTCGCCGTTCAGATAAACGCGGATTGAATTGTCCGAGTGGGTAATGGCAATATGATACCACTCTGTCTCCTTTCCTGCTTCGAAAGTAATTTTTGAGGAGGCTTCTTCGGCACCCAGATATACCTGAATACCATCGCTATATCCATTTACTGTCAGTGCGTAATCCTCAAATTCCAGTATATTTCCAGTGAACTGACCCTTGTTCTTCATCCAGAAGGCTACTGAATAGTCCTGAGAACCCGTGAGCGGGAAAAAATCGGTACCCGAGGTGGTATCCACCACCACTCCACCGCCGGCAGCCGGACTGGCGTCAATCAGCATGGAGTAACCCTGCAGGGGTGTCAGCGATACCAGGGCGTTGGTCACCGGATTCGAGCTTGATGTGGATACC
>JBEGNB010000399.1:0-2565 GCA_041182785.1 Bacteroidota bacterium | reverse complement strand
TGGAAGGTGGAGTAGGGGATCCGCAGCAGGCCAATGCCATTCGCGATCAGATAGCCGGCATCGAAAAAAGTCTGGCAAATCCTGCGAATCAGCCACTTGGACCTGTCGTCACACAAATGTTCATCGGAGCACTGGGAGGCTTTGCCTTGTCAGCAGGTATAGTAACCTTCGTAAGAAACAGATTGTGACTCTCACATGCGATACAACCCTGACAAACAAAAAAAAGAGCGTTTCAGGCTGCAAATATGGGGCTTGTCGCGTATTCTGAGGTGGGTGTTTCTGATTATTACCGTGTGGTGGCTTTTCAGGAATACCCACAACGATATTCCGGCTGAACAACTTCAGACAGCGTATGCGTGTCCGGATTCCCGCTTCGTGGAAGTTTATGGCATGATGGCACACTGCCGGATTGCCGGGAAAGGAGAGCCTGTTATATTATTGCATGACGCTCAAAGTTCGCTGCACACCTGGGATGGGTGGATGGACACCCTGACACCATATTATAAGGTCATCAGTGTGGATCTTCCCGGTTTCGGGCTCACGGGCCCGCACCCGCGCGGAAGCTACAGCGCCTTTATGTATGTCGAATTTCTGGACAGTCTGACTGCCAAACTCGGTCTGGAACGGTTTCACCTGGTCGGCAACGGACTTGGTGCCCAGATTGCCTGGCAATATGCATCAGAAAAACCGCAAAAAGTGAACAAGCTGATCCTGATGAATGCGCCCGGTTTTGAAGAGAAAACAAAAACTCTAATGGATTATTTCTCGAGCACCCCGGTCATAAACAGGGCGCTTTGGCGTATTACTCCCGAATCAGGAGTCAGAATCTTTCTCGAAAAGGTTTATGCTGATGATGTACAGGTAACCGATTCGCTGGTGAAACGGCATCTGGATATGCTGCTGAGGCCCGGTAACCGTAAAGCCTACACTGACAGGGCATCGGTTAAAGACAACAGACCCCCGGTGATGTCATTTATACGAGAGATAAAAGCACCTGCGCTGATTGTCTGGGGTGCTGAGGACGCCATCATTTCACCGGAGCACGCCTACCTTTTTCATCAGAATATACCCGGTTCGGCTTTACGGATATATCCCAATACAGGCCACTGGCCTCAGGAGGAGAATCCTGAACGGACTGTTTCCGAGGCCAGAGCCTTTCTGGAGGGAAGATTCTAGTTTTTTATACTGTATCTTCGTCATCCACACCCTCTGTAGGATTTCTTTCCCACATCAGGTACGATTTCAGGAATTCGTCGAGATCACCATTCAGCACTGAATCAGGGTTATGCACCTTGTATCCTGAGCGGAGATCCTTCACCCAGCGGTCGTCGAGAACGTACGAACGGATCTGGCTTCCCCACTCAATTTTACTCTTGCCCGATTCAATTTTCTCCTTTTCAGCCTGACGCTTGCGGAGTTCGAGCTCGTAAAGCCGGC
Organism: Bacteroidota bacterium; assembly: GCA_041182785.1. Lineage (GTDB taxonomy): Bacteria > Bacteroidota > Bacteroidia > Chitinophagales > Saprospiraceae > M3007. The sequence goes on along the minus strand of JBEGNB010000399.1, from coordinate 1,128 downwards.
TTTTGAGCAGGTTCATGGCAATTTCCCGGTTTCTGTGCTGGCTCCTGTCAGCCTGACATTCTGCAACGATACCGGTTGGAATGTGTGTAACACGTACAGCAGATTCAGTTCTGTTTACGTGCTGGCCACCGGCACCGGAGGCACGGAACACGTCCCATCGGATGTCATCAGGACTAACCACAATTTCGATTTCATCATTTTCGATCAGGGGATACACGAAAGCGGAAGCAAAGGATGTCTGTCTTTTCCCCTGTGCATTGAACGGGCTCACACGCACGAGTCGGTGAACGCCATTTTCGCCTTTAAGCCATCCGTAGGCATAGTCGCCCCTGATTTCGAGGCTGGCCGATTTGATACCGGCGGCATCACCATCCTGTTCGGAAAGGACTACCACCTTGTAACCGGCTTTCTCTGCCCACATCTTGTACATGCGCAGCAGCATGGAAGCCCAGTCGCAGGCTTCCGTTCCGCCGGCACCGGCGTTGATGTTGAGTACCGCATTCATCTCGTCTTCCTTCTGGTTCATGGTACTCCTGAACTCGGCGTCTTCGAGCAGTGTAGCGGTTTTGTTGTACTGTACATCTACTTCCTCCTCGGAGGCCATGCCTTCCTTCTGGAATTCGAAGATGCCTTCGGTATCATCCACTTCCCTGGCAAGTGCGGCATAGTCGTCGAGCCAGCGTTTGTTGATACCAATTTTGCGCTGAATGGATTCGGCGCGTTTGGGGTCGCTCCAGAAATTCGGATCGAAAGTCTGGCTGGTGAGGTCTTCTACCTCTCTTGTCCGGTTATCGACGTCAAAGATACCTCCTTAAGACGGCGAGACGGTCTTTCAACTCCTTGAGTTGTTCGATAGTCATGCTTTAAAGATTTTAAAACAGATGAATTAATTAGAGAATTTCCACGTAAAAAACGAGATCGGAGCCTGCAGGAATTTTACCGCCGGCAGCCTCTTCATTTCCATAAGCCAGTTTATTGGGAATAAACAGGTAGGCCCTGGCGCCCCGGTTGAGCAACTGTACACCCTCGTCGAGACCGGCATTCACCTGGCCGACACCAGCAGGGAATGCCAGCGGATGTCGCTTTTCAAACGAGTTGTCGAACATGGTACCGTTGGGCAGGTAGCCG
>JBEGNB010000398.1:0-3015 GCA_041182785.1 Bacteroidota bacterium | reverse complement strand
GTTTCCGCCTTGCCTATCTGTATTTTGGGGGCGTCGCCGGCCACGGGCGCCTGCTTGCGCACGTCACCAGAGGGCAGGGGTATTTTCGGGGAACTTCCGATGGGGGCAGTTTGAACTGCTGAAGAATTTTCCCCGGTTTTCGGGGTACAGGCCGCCAGCAATACAACCAGCAGCATATAAACAGGATTTGTTTTTTTCATCGTCAGAATTATTGAATTTTTGCCACGATTTACTCGTCACAGCGACCGGATCAGGGCTGTTTGGGGTTTGGAAGCCAGTAAATGACTACCCTCGATGATTTTTTGAAGTACTTGTTGGCGGCAGCCATGATGTCTTCGCGTGTCACTTTGCGGTAACGCTCCAGCTCCGTATTGATCAGGGCCGCATCGCCGAAGTACATTTCGTAGTTGGCGAGGCTTTCGGCAATGCCCGCTACCCTTCTGTTGGCAGTAACAAAGTCGTTCTCCACCTGATTCTGGAGTTTCTGGTACTCCTCGGGGGTAATCAGGTTCTTCTGTACATCGGTGATGACCTCGTCTATCGCCTTGTCGAGATCTGCCACTTCAACGCCCATATTGGCAATGGCAAAACAGATATTGGCGCCCGGGTCTTCCAGCTCGAGCGGAAAGGCACCGGCAAAAACGGCCTTCTGCTGGTCATCAACCACCGATTTCTGCAAGCGGCTGCTTTCACCCTGTGAGAGCAGCATACCGAGCATTTTCACGGCGTAGAAATCTTTGGTGCCCTGTGCCGGAATATGGTATCCGTAAATGACTGCCGGTAGCTGTACGTTGTCGTAAACGGTATCACGCACTTCGCGGGTGATTGGTGGCTCTTGCTGAAACTTGCGCTCAATTTTGGAAGTTCCGCGCGGAATATCCTTGAAGTAAATATCAATCAGCTTCTTGGTCTGTTCGATATCCAGATCGCCCGCAATAGACAAAATAGCATTGTCGGGGCGATAGAAATCCTTGTAAAAGGTCTTGTAGTCCTCCTCCTGTGCCGCGTCGAGATCCTCCATGGAGCCGATGACAGATGTTTTGTAGGGGTGAACCTTGTACAGGCGCTTGAGGGTTTCCTCCAGCAGACGACCGTAGGGCTGGTTGTCGGTACGCTGACGGCGCTCCTCTTTCACCACCTGTCGCTGGGTTTCTATTCCCGTCTGGTCAACGCGTGCGTGCAGCATGCGCTCCGATTCGAGCCAAAGGCCCAGTGCCAGCTGATTGCTGGGCAGTACTTCATAATAATAGGTGCGGTCGTACCAGGTGTTGGCATTATTCATACCACCGGCCTGATTGATATAATCGTCGAATTCGCCCCTTTTGATATTTTCGGATCCCTCGAAAAGCAGGTGCTCGAAAAAGTGGGCGAATCCCGAGCGACCGGGTTTTTCATTTTTTGAACCGACGTGGTACATAACCGATACTGCCACGATAGGCGTGGAGTGATCTTCATGCAACAGCACCTTGAGTCCATTTGGCATGTCGTACTCCACATAACGGATATTCTGGGCTGCAATACTGCTTGCCAGCACGGTACACAGCCAAAACAGTGTGAGATTTTTTTTCATGATGAATTATTTGATAAAGTTAGCGCCGCAAAATTCGCAAAATCACAGTGTATGTGAGGAATTTTAGACAAAAACATTGAATGAACAAGCTATAACTTTGCCCCATGTCAGCCATCGAACTTTTCATCAATGCCTTTAACCAGTCGCTGAACGACGGCAGCCTGGTAAAATGCACACTGAGCAAATCAGTGGTTTCAACACCGGAGACGCCTAAAAACGTATTTGTCCGCTCCGTATTGCTTAAAAAAGGGCTGCATGCAGCGTTTAACTTCAGATTCACAAACAGGGATGAGGTAAAAAATTACACCCCCGCGGAAACGGCCACTGTGCTCCGTTCATTGCTCGGTGAAACATTCCTCCATGCTACCCTGCTCACTACCTCCCGCGACCTGGCACTTCAGATAAGGCCCGGCGGCGATGCCAGGCTGTCGGAAAATGCCGCCTCGCATACACAGGCACCCGCGCCCGCGCACGACCGTGAAAAAAAACGCCTGCTCGATCCGGCAGCTCCCTGGCTCCGTATGCTCGGCATTACCAGTGCCAGCGGCGAAGTACTGGCACAATCGCACGATAAATGGCGGCAAATCAACAAGTACCTGGAAATTATCGGTACCCTGCTCCGCGAAACCCGGCTGCCTCCGGATGCCCATATTGCCGATATGGGATCGGGCAAAGGATACCTGACTTTCGCCCTGTACGATTATATGCGCAATTTCCTCGGAATGACGCCCCGTATCACGGGTATCGAACTCCGGCAAACGCTCGTGGATACCTGTAATACTTCCGCGCGGGAATCCGGCTTCGAAGGCCTGTCCTTTGCTGCACAGAATATCAGTGAATATACCCCCGGACGACTCGATATGCTCATCGCGCTGCACGCCTGCGATACGGCTACCGATCTGGCTCTCGCCGCAGGAATACGCAATAAAGCGCGTATTGTTGTGGCCGCGCCTTGCTGTCACAAACAGATCAGACGCGATATGGTACCCAAAAATGAAATGGTACCCGTGCTGCGACATGGCATCCTGGAAGAACGGCAGGCAGAAATATTAACCGATGGAATCAGGGCTCTGCTGCTGGAATCGGAAGGATATCAGACCAAAGTATTCGAGTTTATTTCTGCCGAACACACAGCAAAAAATGTGATGATTACCGCTGTTCTGGGCAAAACGGGCAAGCAGAAGCGGCAAAAGGCACTCGACGAGGTGAAAGCCATCAAGGAGAGCTACGGAATCAGGGTACATGAACTGGAAAAACTGCTCGGCTCCGAGTAATGTTTGACTCTGCGGTATTCATATTATAAAAAATCAACCCTGATCACTCACTTGGCGATTCCCTACGAATTCATCAACGAAATACGCTCGCTGCACCCGATGCCGGGCTCTGAACTCGACCGGCTGCTGGAGAACGGCTGGCGATTTCTGGGTAACGAGGCAGTCAGGCAC
>JBEGNB010000397.1:0-6347 GCA_041182785.1 Bacteroidota bacterium | reverse complement strand
CATTAATTTGCAGTAAAGTATCAGTAAACTGCATGGCGTAATTCGAAATTTGCTGAACTCAACGAACAATTTTACAGAACCAGTGCGCAAAATCTCCTTTTCAGCCGGAATAATATTTCTGATGTCGGTTTTCACGATGTCGGCGCAGAATGGACAGGTGTCCATTCCGAGGATTGAGCTCATGCCTTCCCAGCCGGCTCCGTTCAATGTGCGCGACTGGAAGTGGGTGGCACTGCAGTACGACAGTTTTGTGTATGACGTTCAGCGTACCGGACAGTATCTCCCGCTGGTGAATATTCAGGCTTCCGGATTTAATTATCCGCAGTATCCGGCCTTCGGTCTGCATACGTATGTGGGTACCAACTCACCGAATGGCAATGAAGCCATCAACGTGCTGCCCTCGCTGGTAGGGGCCTCGCTGTGTGGTATTGACAAATCCGGTCAGTTCGGCCGCAACTGGATTGAGATGAGCCGCGATTTTTACAGCAGGGCCAACGGATTAAACATGTACACTAACAACAAAGGGGGCGGAACCGGCTCCGACTGGTGGTATGATGTAATCCCTAATGTCTATTTCTATCAGTTGTGCGACCTGTATCCCCCGGCACCGGGCAGTGAAGCAGAGAGACAGTTCAGGTCGGTAGCTGACCGTTTTTATGCTTCCGTTGCGGCACTGGGCGGCAGTGAGACTCCGTGGAGCAAGGGCAATTTCGATTACCGGGCATTCAATTTTGCCACCATGCTTCCAAACCCGAACGGGGTGCACGAACCGGAAGCAGCCGGCGCGTACGCATGGATTTTATACAATGCCTGGAAGAAAACAGGGGATGAGAGGTACCTGAAAGCCGCAGAATGGTCGCTGGAGTTCCTGAATGAATGGCCTGTCAATCCCTCCTACGAACTGCAATTGCCCTATGGCACCCTCGCTGCAGCGCGTATGAATGCAGAAACAGGTACACAATACAATATAGAGAAATTTGTGAACTGGTCGTTCAACAAGGGTCCGCTCCGCGATTGGGGTACTATTGTGGGTACCTGGGGAGGCTTCGACGTTTCCGGTGTGGTGGGTGAGGCCCGCGATAACGGCAACGACTATGCTTTCCAGCTGAACGGAGTACAGCAGGCCGCCGCCCTGATTCCCATGGTTCGGTACGACAAGCGTTTTGCGCGCGCTATCGGGAAATGGGTACTGAATTTGGCCAACGCCACCCGACTTTTCTATCCCGGATTTCTGCCCGGAAGTTATCAGGATGCTACTGCCTGGTCGAATACCAATGATCCCGACCGCGTTATCGGTTACGAGGCGCTGCGACAGGTTTATCAGGGGGTGTCTCCGTACTCGACCGGCGATGCACTCAATGGAGGATGGGCAGGCACCAACTTGTCGCTCTACAGTTGTGGATCCATCGGCTATCTCGGTGCGGTGATTGAAAAGACCAGCGTGGACAAGATTCTGAAGATTGATGTGCTGAAGACTGATTTCTTCCATGATGAGGCGTATCCAACGTGGCTTTTGTACAATCCGTACCCCAATGCGAGAACCATCAGTTTCGATGCCGGAACATCGTCCGATATCTACGATGCACTCTCCGAAACATTTTTGGCAGAAGACGCCAGCGGTGTGATTAACCTGACCATACCCGCCAACCAGGCCCTGCTGGTTACAGTTTGTCCTGCAGGCGGCGCCGTCACATTCGACAGGAACCGCATGTTGGTGGACGGCGTCGTCGTGGACTATCAGCAAAGCCAGCAGGTCTGGGTCAGGGGACCGCGCATACAGTCGGTAGCAGCTCTGAGCGATACACTCGAGCCGGGGCAATCCACCCAGCTGTTTTCGAAGATACAGTCCGGGCAAAGCAGTTCGCTTGCCTATCAGTGGTCGGCAACCGGAGGGAATCTCGGGCCAGCAGGCGGAGTCGGACAATGGACGGCACCAGCCTCGCCCGGCGCTACCGAAATCACCCTGATCGTAACCGATGGAAACCAGTTGAGTGATACAGCTTCCCTGATCATTCTGGTAGTTCCGGAAATCAACAAACCACCTGTCATTACAGACATAAACCGCGACGCCGATTATCTGTCGCCCGGAGAAACCGTCCAGCTGGAAGCGATAGCCACCGATGCGAACAATGACAACCTGACCTGGAACTGGCAGTCGGGAGGCGGTACACTCACCTGGAATGGCGAATCGGCCTCCTGGACAGCGCCCGCCGCATCGGGCGTGTATGGTGTCACTGTGACGGCTACCGACGAGGAGGGGCTCAGCGACCAGTATGTATTGAGACTACTGGTAAAGGAATTCTCCACGATTGCCCCCGATCTGGTAGCGTGGTACAGATATAGCGGTAACGGCAACGACCAGACAGCCAATCAGTTGAACGGACAGCCGTTCAATATCAGTTATGTACCCGACAGATTTGGTAATCCGGGCAAGGCCGCCTATTTCAACGGCGTGAATGCCCGCGTGACAGTTCCGGTACAGCCCGTATTGAATTTTCAGGACGGAATAACCGTATCCTGCTGGTTCAGAGCCGCAGATATTCCCCCGAAAGAAACATTCATACTCTCGCATGGAAGCTGGCAAAACCGCTGGAAACTGTCAATTACCCCCGACAGGCACCTTCGCTGGACGGTAAACACGCTCAATGCTATCGGCGACCTGGACTCGGAGCAACTCATCGAGAAAGATACGGCATACCAGGTGGCAGTAACATACGACGGGCAACTTCTCGCCATGTACCTGAATGGTCGCCTGCACACATACAAAACCCTGACCGGCAAAATAAGGACGACATCTGTGGCATTCCTGATGGGACAGATGTTGCCGGGGGAAGTAACCTACAACTACAAGGGCGCACTCGACGAGGTGAAGATCTATAACGGGGCCATGCACCCCGACTCGGTAAAGACAATGTATCAACTTGGCACGACCGGAACCCCGATACTCGGGGGGCCGGTCGTCAGGATGATGACAGTACCCAATCCGGCAGCCGATCAGGTGCATTTTGTATGGGGCACCGGATTCAGTCCGCGGGAATGGTATGTGACAGACAGCAGTGGAAAACAGATATCGGCCGGACCGATTGCAGGCGGTGATAGTATGGAACTGACAGTAAAAAACTGGAAACCGGGAGTTTATGTGGCTGTTTTCAAAAGTGAAAGCAACATGGCGCGAGCGGTTTTTGTGAAAGAATAACAATCATTTAAGGCAATTCACCGGGTCAATCTGAAGCGTACACAGGTTACCCCTGGATAGTATTGCCTGAAAAAAACGCATCACTGGACAGTTTCGGTGATACATTTTGAACAGCATTTCTTCAACAATTAAATTTATCAAGTCATGAAACGTTTTTACCAATTATTGACGTTGGGTTTCACATGGCTGTTTGTACTGTCGGCGCAGGCTCAACTGCCCGTCGCGTACTACTCGTTCTCTGGCGGTGCCCAGGATCTGAACGGCAACCACGCTTCCATTCACGGAGCCCAGCTAACGGCCGACCGGTTTGGTCAGGCCAACAGTGCGTTCTTTCTGGACGGCCAGCAGGCTTTCCTCGAGGCGCCGAATTCTTCTGCCCTCAACTCTGACTATGCCACGGTAGCCTTCTGGGCGAAACCGGCCTCTATTCCCGGTCAGGGTGAGGTGTACCTGATCTCTTTCGGTGGCTGGCAGGAGCGCTACAAGATTTCGCTGCCCGCACACGGAAAGTGCATCTGGACAACCAACAACTCCTCTGGTATCTCCGACATGGATGCAGGTGCCGGAAATGAACTCACGGTCGGGGTTTGGAAACACCTGACTTTCGTTCACGATGGTACCAAAGACAGAATCTATGTCAACGGTGTGAAAGTAGCCGAAAAGAACGTGAGCGGAACCCTCAATTCCACGACCAAACCACTGGGTATCGGTTTCGATGCCGTGGATCGCGGAAATTTCTTCCACGGTGCCATTGACGAGGTGGCAATCTTTGATGTTGCCCTGAATGATGTGCAAATTGCTGCTGCCTATGCGCTGCAGAGCACTCCGCCCACAGTTCCTCCGGGTGTCGTGGCTTCCTACAGCTTCTCCGGAAATACCCTCGACGGAAGTGCGCTGGCCAACCACGCTCAGGCGGAAAATGTACGCGCAACCACCGACCGCTTCGGCTTCGGCAGCTCCGCCTACTACTTCAACGGAACAAACGCAGGCGTGACTGCCGCCAACTCCTCACCGCTGAACTCGGCCAATACGACCATCAGTTTCTGGGTGAAGCCGAACTCATTCCCGGGCTCCGGCGAGGCATACATCCTCTCCAACGGCGGCTGGCAGGAGCGCTGGAAGATTTCACTGCCCTCGCACGGAAAACCGGTATTCACTACCCATCCGGGCTTCTGCTGCTCCGACATGGATTCCGGCACACCGCTCACCCTAGACGCGTGGACACATGTCGTGATGGTACATGATGGTACTCAGGATGTTATCTACTTCAACGGTGTTCAGGTGAATGCCAAAAACGTGAGCGGCGCACTCGATGCCACTGTTCATCCGCTGGGTATCGGTTACGACCCCATTGACAATGCCAACTTCTTCGATGGCGCTGTGGACGAAGTACAGATTTACAACTACGGTTTCTCTGCTGCTGAAGTGGCAGCTCTGTATGCCCAGCAGAGCGCCTTCCCGGGAACTCCCGGCGATGTGGTGGCAGCCTACAGCATGAACGGAAACGGAGAGGACGACTCCCAGTACGGCAATGACGCCGACACCGAGGGTGCAAGTGCCACTGCTGACCGCTTCAACCTGGCCAATAACGCCCTCGAACTCGACGGCACAAGCGGTATTCTCGCCGAAAATTCACCGGCACTCCAGTCAGACTACCTCACGGTGGCATTCTGGATCAAACCAACCGAATTCCCGGGAAGCGGAGAGGTGTATCTGATTTCCAACGGTGGCTGGCAGGAGCGCTTCAAAATCTCCATGCCCTCACACGGCAAACCGGTATTCACCACTCACTCCAACGGACAGTGCTGCTCCGACATGGATTCCGGCACACCGCTCACACTGAATGCGTGGACGCATGTTACCATGGTTCACGACGGTACGCAGGATATTATCTATTTCAACGGTAACCCGGTGAATCAGAAAAACGTATCCGGCGCACTCGACAAAACACAGCACCCGCTGGGTATCGGCTACGATCCGATTGACAATGGCAGCTACTTCAAAGGTGCGCTCGATGAAGTGATTGTAGTTAACCGCGCCCTGTCTGCAGCTGAAATCGCGGCCCTGTTTGCTCTCCAGAGCCAGCAACCCTCCGCACCAACTGCGCTTATTGCCGACTATCCGTTCAGCGGAAATGCACTCGACAATACCATTTTTGAAAACCACGCACAGGTAATCGGTGCACAACTGGCCGACGACCGTTTCGGAAAGAAGAACCAGGCCTATGAGACTGGTCAGGGCAAATCGCTCGTGGCGGCCAATTCCCCGCAGCAAAATTCAGCCAACACCACGATCAGCTTCTGGATCAAGCCGAATTCACTCCCTGGTTCAGGCGAGGTCTATGTGCTTTCCAATGGCGGCTGGCAGGAGCGCTGGAAGATTTCTCTCCCGTCGCACGGCAAGCCCGTGTTCACCACCCACCCGGGCTTCTGTTGCTCGGACATGGACTCCGGCACACCGCTCACGGTTGGTGCCTGGACGCACGTGGCTATGGTACACGATGGCAGCAAAGACATTATCTATTTTAATGGTTCCAGAGTGAACGAGAAAAATGTCAGCGGCGCACTCGATGCCACCACCAAGCCACTCGGTATCGGCTTCGATCCGATTGATAACAATTACTTCTTCGATGGAAGCCTCGACGAGGTGCAGATCTACAATGCAGCACTCTCTGATGCAGAAATCGCAGCGCTGTACGCAGCACAGTCAACACCGGTTGCCGGTGGCGATGCAACTGCTCCGTCTTCCCCGCTGAACCTCAGCGCCGATGTACTCTACACCAACGTGACGCTCTCCTGGCTTGCTTCCACCGATAACGTGGGTGTAGCAGGATATAACGTATATCAGAACGGAGCCAAGATAGCTACCACAGGTGCTACCTCCATCGCGCTTTCTGGACTTCCCCAGCTTACTACATTCATCTTCGGCGTGAGCGCTGTGGACGCAGCCGGTAACGAATCAGCTGTGAGCTACCTGAGTGTGACCACCGGTGAAGAGGAAACACCGGACGTAACGCCTCCGACAGCACCAGGTAACCTGACTGCTTCCGTGGGCGCCAATTCGGCACTGCTCTCGTGGGAGGCATCTACCGACGACCGCGGTGTGAAGGGCTACGTTGTATTCCTCGATGGTACGCTTGTTGATACCCTGC
>JBEGNB010000396.1:0-12315 GCA_041182785.1 Bacteroidota bacterium | reverse complement strand
ATATAAAATAGGGTGCCATGATCAGACTGTTGCGGGTTTGGATTTGTGCAATTGTTCTTACTGCCCTCGGCTCGTGCAGCTCGACGGGAGCTGGTAGTTCCGGTTCTCTCACCGGATACTGGGTCATCACGAAGGCCTATCGCGACAAGGTCGAGACCCGTCTGCTGGCTGATGTCTTTTTCCTTTTTAACGGCGACGGAACCATGCGTTCCAATCTTCCCTACTCGGGTGATGCACTGACTGCGTACACCATTTCGGGAGATCAACTGATTCAGCAAGGTAACTCTTCCGTAAGCTACGATATTATAAGGCACACCGACTCAACGCTTGTGTTGGGATTCGACACCAATAATACCCGATTCGAATTACATCTGGCACTTTCCGAACAGCCCGAGGAGCTGGGGACGGAAGAGGAAGAGGTGGATACGATGCGATGAAGGGTATGGGGTGTAGGGTGTTTTCAGGCGGAGTTTCTAAGCACCAGTTTGCCGAATTGATTTCCATTTTTCATTTTTTCCATCGCGCTGTTTCCCTCTTCCAGGCTGAATACTTCATCAACAACAGGGACGATTCCGTGTTGCGCTGTAAAACGAAGCATCTCTTCAAACTCTTCAGGACTACCCATGGTAGATCCGAGCAGTGAAATTTGCTTCCAGAAAACAGGTTGTAATGCCAGGCCATTCACCTTGCCCAGGGTACCGCCATAGAAACCTATTCGTGCACCCGGATTGCATATTCCGGGCAACATCGCGAACCCGTCACCACCGGCAGAGTCAATAACCACATCAAATCCGCCACTGGTTTGCTTCAGTCGCTTGTCCCAGCCATCCTCCCGGTAGTTTTCACCACCGGCAGCGCCCAGTTTCAGGGCTTTGTCAATTTTATCGTTGCTGCCCGAGGTAACATACACTGTAGCGCGGGCAGCGACAGCCAGTTGAAGAGCCATCAAGGCAACGCCGCCTCCGATACCGGTAATCAGTACCTTCTCCCCTGTTTGCAATTTACAACGGGAAAACAGCGTGCGCCAGGCAGTAAGTCCGGCAAGTGGCAGTGCAGCAGCCTGTTCCCAGTTCAGATGAGCCGGCACATCGTACACAGACGACTCGGGCACGGCGATACGTTCGGCAAAAGTACCGTTATCCGGCATGCCCAGCACCCTGAAGTCCTTCCCCTGAAAATCGGGAGAGTGCCCCCATTCCAGTGCCGGATAAATTACTACCTTTCTTTCACCAAGCCATCCGGCTCCGTCAGATCCGGGAATAACCGGCAATCTGATGCCGGCATATAAGCCCCGGGTGATAAAAAGATCCCGGTGATTCAGTGCCGAGGCCATTATTGAAACAACAGCCTGACCGGAGCCTGCCCTTGGATCCTCCACCGACTGGCAAGTAAGTGGAGTGTTTATTTCGTTAAGAACGAGCGCTTTCATCTTTTAAAGAATATTTAAGACTCCAGATTAAACAGTGAAACCAATTTGATGTTTAATTTTGCACTTGCAGATGCTGTTAAGATACGTCATATCAGTTTTACTTCTGCTTTCTGTCATTACAGAGAGTACACTCTCCTATTATCAGGATTGCTGGCTTGCCGAGATTACCACCAAGGAAGCGAGCTTCTCAGAAATAGACGAGTTAAAAGAATCTGACAGCAGCCTGTATTTTCCAAGCAGGGATTATCACCTCAGCCCACGTACCAGTATCCCTGCGGAGAGAGACGTTACCTGTTTCCATTTCTCGGAAACTGCACCCGACGATGCCTGCTGCAGTGTGGCATCACCTCCTCCCGAAATCTGCTGATTTTTCCAGCCAGTCAAGTCTGTTCTATCGCGCTCAAGAGTTGTTCACCCGCTGAACTACTCTGTGTCGTCGTTAAGTCCTGTGTAACCCACGAATAACACAGATACTGCTTTTTTGTGGTATCAATAATCCGGAGGCTCGTTTCCGAGCCTTTTAATCCAGTTTTAAACGAAGAAAAACTACCAACATGCGTACACTCACTAAAGAGATTCAGAATCAACTGAGTCCCCTGGACGCGCTTAAATTGCTGAAAAATGGCAATATGCGCTTTGTAAACAATCTCAAAATGAATCGTAACCTGCTTCAACAGGTCAACGAAACAAGAGACGGCCAGCACCCATTCGCTGTCATTCTCAGTTGCATTGATTCCCGCACAAGTGCCGAACTGGTATTTGATCAGGGTTTAGGCGACATCTTCAGTATCCGGATAGCCGGTAATGTACTGAATGAAGACATTCTCGGTTCTATGGAGTTTGCCTGCAAGGTAGCCGGAGCCAAGATTATTGTAGTACTCGGTCATACCAAATGTGGCGCTATCAAGGGAGCCTGCGAACACGTGGAAATGGGCAACCTCACCTCTCTTTTGCGGAAAGTGAGTCCTGCCATCACCAGGACAGGCTGGGAGGGTCAGTACACCATGACACAGGTGAATAAAGTAGCCACGAATAACGTTCATTGCGTAATGGACGAGATCCCTGAACGCAGCCCGATTCTCAAGGAAATGATAGAAAAGGGTAGTATAGCTGTTGTAGGGGGCATGTATGACGTGGAGACGGGCCGTATCAAATTCTTTGAACATCCCGGGCTTATTCACGAGCACCAGGAAACGTACCGGGTGGAGGCCACAATGGCATAAGTCTGTGCCACGATCTCTGAAGTTGATTCATGGTTTAATAAAGATGGAGTCAGCCCGCCTGCGAGCAATCGCAGACGGGCTTTTTCTTTGTGTTAAAGATGTTTGGCTCCGTTTTTTATATCTTCTACTACCTCAGGATTCAGCAGCGTACTGATATCCCCGAGGTTCGAAGTATCCCCCTCTGCAATTTTGCGCAGGATACGGCGCATAATCTTGCCGGATCGGGTTTTGGGCAAGCCCGGAACAATCTGAATTTTGTCGGGTTTGGCGATAGGACCGATTTCTTTGGTGACCACATGGAGCACTTCCTTCCTGAATTCGGGAGAATCGGCGATATGATCGGTTACAATTACATAGGCGTAAATACCCTGTCCTTTAATATCGTGCGGATACCCTACCACTGCACTTTCGACGATATGATCGTGTTTGTTGAGTGCATCCTCCACCTCAGCCGTTCCGATGCGGTGACCGGATACATTGATCACATCATCAACGCGGCCGATGATACGGTAGTAACCGTCGTGATCGCGGCGGGCGCCGTCGCCGGTGAAATACAGGTTCCGGAAGGTGGCAAAATAGTTCTGCCGGCAGCGTTCGTGATCGCCCCAGGTGGTTCGGATCATACTGGGCCAGGGGTACTTGATACAGAGCATACCCTCCACATCATTTCCCTTCACTTCTTCGCCATTGGCATCCACGAGTATGGGCTGCACCCCCGGGAGAGGCAGGGTGGCATAGCATGGCTTGGTGGGTGTGATATCGGCTATAGGCGTAATCATAATACCGCCAGTTTCGGTTTGCCACCAGGTGTCCACGATAGCGCAGCGCTTTTTACCCACCTTTTCGTGATACCAGTACCACGCCTCCTCGTTGATAGGCTCACCCACCGTTCCAAGTACCCTGAGTGAGGGCATCCGGCGTCCTTTTACCCATTCATCGCCCGCAGCCATGAGGGCTCGGATAGCCGTGGGTGCCGTATAAAAAATGTTTACTTTATGGCGTTTGATGACATCCCAGAAACGGCCAGCATCGGGATAGGTTGGAACCCCCTCGAACATCAGACTCGTGGCACCCGTGAGCAGCGGGCCGTAAATAATATAAGAGTGGCCGGTGATCCAGCCAACGTCGGCCGTACACCAGTAAACCTCTCCTTCCTGGTACTGGAATACGTTGCGGAAGGTATATTCGGTATAAACCATATAGCCGCCATGCGTGTGTACTACTCCTTTGGGCTTGCCCGTGGAGCCGGAGGTATAGAGAATAAAGAGCGGGTCTTCGGAGTCCATGGACTGCGCCTTGCAGGCTTTGCGCTTGCCGGCAATGGCATCGTGCCACCAGATATCGCGACCTTCATTCCAGGCCACATTTTCGCCGGTATTCTTGAGGACAATCACCGATTTAACCGAGTCGCAACCGAGATCAAGTGCTTCATCAACAATAGCCTTCACCGGAATATTCTTGGCTCCCCGGGCGTTATAGTCGGATGTAATAACGGCACAACACTCGGCGTCCTTGATACGGTCGGCTACCGAAATAGCAGAGAAGCCGGCAAAAACGACTGAGTGAATTGCGCCTATGCGTGCGCATGCGAGTACGGCGACAGCCAGTTCGGGCACCATGGGCATATAGATACACACCCTGTCACCCTTTTTGATTCCCTGCGCCTTTAGTGCGTTGGCGAACTGGCATACCTGCTGATACAGCTGTTTGTAGCTGATTTTACGGATTTTGGCGTCAGGATCATTGGGTTCCCAGAGGATGGCCGTTTGCTTTCCCCGGGTGGCCAGGTGGCGGTCGAGGACGTTCTCGGTGATATTAAGTTTGCCGCCGGAAAACCACTTGACTTTGGGCTGGCGGAAATTCCATTTTACCACCTCCTTGTAAGGTTTTTTCCATTGGAAAGTGGAAGCCTGTTCATGCCAGAAACCCTCGGGGTCGCTGACAGAGCGTTTGTAGGTTTCCTGGTAATCCTCGAACGATGTAATTTTTTTAGTCATTTCACTGATGCGGTTGAGCTCCGAAGGATGATTTAGGTGTGTTTCTCTCAGGCGTGTCAGTTAACCCGGGCCAACTGAACAAACACTGGCATAAAGTTGCGCCAAAGATAGTCAGTGTTTTATTTGAATTTGGTGATTTATATTATCAGCATGGCTGACAGGCTGATACTACAAGTTAACAGCGAATTTCTCCTTGCAGACATTTTCGATTTCTTCCAGTACCGACCAGTCTTCAATGGTAGAAGGAGCCTGGTATGGCTTTCTGTCCACGATATGCCTCATTATTCGCCGCAGAATCTTGCCGCTTCTTGTTTTCGGCAGTCTTTTAACAACGATTGCCTGCCTGAAACAGGCCAAAGCACCGAGTCGCTCGCGTACCATACCAACAAGTTCGGCTTCGAGGAGTGCTTCTTCTGTATGTACACCCGTTTTCAGGACAACAAAGCCGAGCGGTACCTGTCCTCGGAGTTCATTCTCCATTCCGATGACAGCGCATTCGGCAACTGCCGGATGTGCTGCCACAATTTCTTCCATATCGGCGGTAGAAAGACGGTGGCCAGCCACGTTAATCACATCGTCTATTCGGCCGGTGATGCAGGTATAACCGTCTTCATCCTTATAGCCGCCGTCACCGGTAAAGTAGTAGCCGGGATACGCGCTCAGATAGCCTTCAATAAACCGGTCGGTAGCGCGCCACAGATCGGGCAGACAGCCGGGAGGCATCGGAAGTTTGATTGCTACCGCGCCTTCATCCCCTGCGGGCACCTGCCTGGCATCAGAGTCGAGTATGTGTACCTGAAACCCGGGTACCGGCATACCTGCGGAGCCGGCCCTGATCTGTTTCACCGTTCCGTTTTCTATGGGAGTTGACAGCATCGGCCATCCGCTTTCGGTTTGCCACCAGTGATCTATGACAGGTATTTGCAGCAGATTTTGAGCCCAGTGCAGTGTAGCTGCATCGCATCGTTCCCCTGCGAGAAACAGTCTTTTCAGCGACGAAATATTGTATTTTTTGCAAAGATCGCCCTCGGGGTCTTCCTTTTTTATAGCCCTGAAGCCAGTGGGTGCCGTAAAGAACACCTTGACACCGTATTCTGAAATTACCCGCCAGAAGGCTCCGGCATCAGGAGTACGGACGGGCTTGCCTTCGTATAGTATAGTGGTGCAGCCAGTAATCAGCGGGGCGTAAACTATATAGGAGTGACCTACAACCCAGCCCACATCGCTGGCAGCCCAGAAAACATCGCCGGGTTCAACCTGATACACCTGTTTCATGGAATAACGGAGTGCTACAGCGTGGCCGCCATTGTCACGGACAATACCCTTTGGTTTTCCGGTGGTTCCGCTGGTATAAAGAATATACAGCGGATCGGTAGCATCCACAGGTTCACAAGGAGCCGGTTGTGCGTTTTCAACCCAGTCAACCCAGTCGAGTTCGTTGGCACCCGAAAGTTCAGCGTGGTACATCCAGCGCTGATAAACAACTATCTGTTCAACTTTGTGCTTTGCCTCGGCCACCGCCGCATCAATGATTGGCTTGTAGGGGATTGTACGATCGAACTCTATACCGGCGGAAGCCGTGAGAATTACCTTTGGTTGAGCATCATCAATGCGAAGTGCCAGTTCATGTGCAGCAAAACCACCAAAAACTACTGAGTGGACCGCTCCTATGCGCGCGCAGGCGAGCATGGCGAAAGACACCTGCGGAATCATCGGCATGTAGATAATGACCCGGTCGCCCTTCCCTACCCCCAGATTTTTGAGTGCGCCGGCGACCCGGGCTGTTTCGTGCAGCATCTCGCGATAGGAAAATTGCTGGAACGACTGCGTAACCGGCGAGTCGTAAATCAGCGCCGTTTGATCACCTCTTCCGGTTTCCACGTGGTAGTCGAGTGCCAGATAGCAAGTATTAAGCTGCCCGCCGGCAAACCACCGGTAGAGCCCGTCGGCGTTTTGGGACAAAATCGTTTCAGGCTTTTTGAACCAGTGAATGGCCGCCGCCTGTTGAGCCCAGAACCCTTCCGGGTCCTCCATGCTGCGCTGGTATTGTGAAGCGTACTCCATGGCTATCTTTTTCGAATCATTCGTGCAAAGATAATCAATACAAATATAATTATCTATATACTTATAAATTATTTTTCCAAACCTGCGTGCTACCGAATTTACGGGCGATAATGTATTTTAAACTATCGGCTCAGGCTGAAAATATCATCCGTAGGTGAGCATTTCTTTCACGGTATTGACCAGTTCGTCGTTATCGAAAGGTTTAACCATGTAGTACTCTGCACCTTTTTCATATCCGGTTTGTTTGTCGCGGTCGGCGCCTTTGGCTGTCAGGAAAATGATTCTGGTATTTTCGAGCGCGGGTTGTTGCCTGATTTCCCTTGCAGTTTCAAATCCATCCATACCGGGCATCATGACATCCAGAATTACGATATCCGGTTGAAATTTGAGGGCGAGTTCGAGGCCGTGGAGGCCGTTGTAAGCTTTATCAACGGTATATCCGTTTCGCTGCAGGAGAAATTCGACTGCTGTGACAATATTGGGTTCGTCGTCAACCACCAGTATTCTTGCTTGAGTAGTATCGAGATTCACGGCTTGAGTATTTTGGTATAAAAGTAGGCAGAATATTAAACCTGCGTGCGGGTTCATTGAAAATTCGCGACATTCTATTCGAATATTTTGAAAGTGTAATATTACTTTCCTGCTTAGCCATACAAATTATCGTCAGATCAGGGGCAAACTGAATTCGAAGGTTGCTCCGGCTCCCGGTTCACTACTGACTGTCAGCGTTCCGGAATGCCTTTCGACGATCAGCCTGGAGATATACAATCCAAGACCGGTACCCTGTGGTTTCCCATGCTCCCTGCTGTCAAGCTGGGTGAATTTTTCAAAGATAATCTCCTGTCTGGAGGGATCTATACCTTCTCCGTTATCCGAGACAGACACATAAACCAGGTTATTGCTGGTTCTCATATCCACTACAATTCGACCGTCGGCCGGATTGCAGAATTTGAGTGCATTTGACAGGAGGTTTACTGCGACCTGCATCATTTTGTCCCAGTCGGCCATAACGGTGACAGGAAGTTGATTTTCCGTATTGAATGATTCAAAACGCTCGGAAAAGAACAGATTCACGTTTTTTTCCTGGCAAAGCGGTCTTATTCCGGATACTGCCCTCATAACGAGATCGGTCAGATTGATTTCTCTGAACAGAATAGAATCCGTCTGTGACTGGATTTTACCGATATCAAGTACCTGGTTAATCAGGCGGCTGATCCGGTCACTTTCGGTTGCAATAATTGACAGGTATTCGCTTTTTTGATTTTTGTCGAGTTCGTCGTTATAGTCGAGAATAATTCTCGAGAGTGACTTGATACTTGTGACCGGGGTTCGGAGTTCGTGCGTTACAGTTGTGACGAAATCGGCCTTGAGGCGATCGAGGTTTTTGAGCTGTTCGTTGGCTTCGGTAAGCTGGCGGGTGAGCTCTTTCAGTTCTTCATTTTTAGACTCCATCAGTCGGCTGTATTCGACGGCCTCTTTTGTTTGTTGCAGAATACTCATCACCTCATCGAGCGTAATTACCTCTTCCTTTACGATGCTGTCCATGACCAATCGGGCAGAAGCGGCTCCTATCGCACCGGCGAGGTGCGTTTCGGCAAAATTTATAAAATCGGCACGGGCTATTTTCTGATCCAGGATTGAGATTCCGTTTGTGGTTTCGTAATCATTAAATAGCATGGTGGTACGAACTTCGCCCAAAAATCTGTTGAGAATTATTCTCAGATCGGTCACTTTCGCCTCCCTTTTCAGGATTTCCGCCTCTTGTCCGTCTATATATTTATGTATATTCACAAAAATATCTGCCTGAGTGAGTGTCAGCATGGAGGGCGTTGTGAATACCGACACCAGGGCATAAGTCAGCGTATTCAGCAGGAGGCTCCAGAAGGCGGCATGCGTAATCGGGTCGAGGCCTTCGAGACCGAACAATGCATCCGGTCTGAGAAAGGATATTCCGAACAGTCCGTTTTCGATAAAGCCTGCTGGTAAAATACCAGCCTGGGCCATATTGGGAACCGGAAGGCAAAATGACCACACAATAAATCCGACCAACATACCTGCCAGTGCTCCTGCTCTGGTTGGTCGCTTCCAGTACATACCCCCAATCAGGGAAGGGGCCAGTTGTGCCACTGCGGTGAAAGAGATAAGTCCAACCGACACCAGATCGAGATTATGGCCTACGGCATGACCATACCAGTAAGAGAGAGCCATGACCACCAGGATACATATTCTTCGGATATCGAGCAGCCGGGCGGCGCCGTCAACGAGCCGGTGTTCGGTACTCCATGTGCGGGTTTTAATCATCAGCGGCACCACAATATGGTTGCTGAACATGATACTGAGGGCCGTTGCCTCTACCACTACCATACTTGTAGCGGCGGAAAAACCGCCTATAAATACCAGGAGTGCAATCCAGTTGGCCCCCTGAGACATGGGCAGACTGAGCACATAGGTATCAGGATTCACCGTCGGGTCAAACAACATTTTCCCTGCCAGCGCCAGCGGGAACACAAAGATATTGATCAGCAGCAGATAGAGAGGGAATACCCACATTGCACGCGGGATATGCCTTATTGCTGTATTTTCTACCACAGAAATATGAAACTGGCGGGGCAGTACAATGATAGCCAGCAGAGACAGCAGGCATAGCATGTTCCAGGCGATTGGAGTCACTCCGGCCTCCTCCAGGGTGAAAAGCCGGGATGTTTGCGGATGTACGATTGCGCGTGTGAACAAATCTCCCGGGCCGCTGAACATGAAAAACGTAACAAAAATACCAACAGTAATGAACACCAGCAACTTTACAATACTCTCGAAGGCAATAGCAGCCACCATACCCTCATGTCTTTCATTGGGATCCAGCTTGCGGGTTCCGAATATGGCGGTGAAAATAGTCATGGCGATAGTAACCCAGAACCCTGAATCTGTCAGTACATTCAGCGAGTTGCCCGGCATTTTTTCACCGAAATGCGTCAGCGTATTGATACCGAAAGTGACAGCCTTGAGTTGAAGAGAAATATAGGGAACGATACCGAAAACTGCCATAATCGTTACCATAACGGCAAGCGTCTGGCTTTTGCTGTAGCGGGCCGATATGAAATCGGCAATACTGGTAATATGCTGATTTTTGGAAATCAGTACCATTTTCCGAAGCAGCATATACCATAGCGGCATAAAAAGAGTTGGTCCCAGATAAATTGCAAGGAAACTGAGTCCACCCGTGGCTGCCCGGCCCACAGACCCGAAGAACGTCCAGGCTGTACAGTAAACAGCCATGGACAGCGCATAAACGTAGGGGTTATTGGTAAAAAGTCTTTTACCCTCCACCGACCTTTTGTCAATCCACCAGGCGATAAAGAACAGGAGCGAGATATAGGCAAGAGCCAATCCTATGACGAGACCAAGTGGCATTTTAACCTGTTTTATGTCTGTTCCGGTTTTGAACAGCCAGTCCGACGAGTAATACCAGGAACGCCCAGACAGCAAACAGGTAGCAGTACATCATGGGTAGTCCGTGCTGCAACTGTCTTCTGTCGAAGATGCCTAACAGCGGATAGTTGAGTATCACGACAGCCACCACAAAAAGAATAATCAGTTTGGCACTTTTATCATCAGACATAACACTGTTGTTGAATGGTGGTAAAAGTAGGAATTATCGTTGTATTTGTACATCTGGTTTACAGGCTGGCATGAAAAAGGTGCCTGAGCAGACAGCTCAGGCACCCGAAAAACGAATACGCGTTTGTTACAGGAAGATATGCGTCTGAAGAATCAGTTCGCCGCGATATTCCTGGAGTTTGATATCGGCTCCGTCGAGTTTGTACACAGGGCGGGTTTGATATTCAAGGGTAATTTTGGCATTATGCCCGGTGACGAAATAGTTCAGGCCGAGACCGAACTGGGTGGAAGCATCGGACAAACGCTCGAAGTTCTTGTGTGTTACTGTGAGGTAAGGCATAAAGGCCGTGCCGTTTTTCAATTTGGGGAGCTGGTAGCCCGTTTGCAGGTAGAAAATACTTCCCGTCCCGATCATGGGCTGTGCATTACCGGCACCTGCCCAGCTGTTGGTGGTTGCACCGGAGCTGTGAAGGTTCAGAATACCGAGATTTCGGATGTAGTTGGTACCGAAATCGTAGTTGTAGTAGGTAGCAAGCAGACTGAGTGCAGTACCCTTCTCTTTATTGATTGGCATATCTAGGAATACATCGGCGCCGAGTGCGAGATTATCCTGATAAAGGGAGTCGCGCCCGTCGGAAGACTTGTACAATGACGCTCCTGCGTGCCGGTAGAAACCTGCGCCCACATTAAGTACCTTTTTGGCACCCAGATAGGAACCCACGTAGAACGGAAGCTTGTTACTCTCTTTGTCCCAGAACATCCAGTTAACATAGCCTGAAGTTGCCCAGTTTTCGTTGAGTACGTTTTGGGCTACACCATTTTTGGCTACAGCAGCCGGGGCCAGACCATTTGCGAAAGGTTTGTTCAGCGACAGGCGGTAATCGAGACGACCGAGCTGACCTTTGGCGTACATACCGAACTGGCGTGCGAACTGATCCGTTGATTCGATCGTTGGCCAGTTGAAAATAGGAGCATCGAGCGTCATGAAATTCAGCGTGGAGTGGCTGGTCAGTCGGCTGATACCGTTCCAGTAAATCAGACCGGCACCCAGGTAGAGCTTGTCTTTTTTAATCTCGTATTCCGTCCAGGCGTCGTGAATAAACAGTTGCGGTTTTTTGCCGGCATTGGTCACACCTGTATTAGGTCCGGAGGGGGGCGCTGCACCTCCGATAAAGCTCTGATTGTTGATACCCCAGTGCGTGAGGATGAGTGCGCGGGGAGATATCTGTGCGTACATGATAACCCGGGAGCGACGAAGAGCCAGATCAGTACTCCATGCGCCATTGGCAGCATCGGAGCCGTCAATCAGATGGCCCTGTATATCCTTGGTGTCAGGATTATTTTGTGTTGCCGTAGCCCAGAACTGGTGCCACATGATGAAGCGAACATACTTGCTGCCATCATCGGTGAGTTTGAGTGTGAGCGGCTTGTAGCTGTGATCAACAGCTGGTTTGGGGGGTGTTGTTGCTGCGGGAGCAGCTGTTGGTTGAGCAACGAGGTTTGATATGGCGCATAGCACGGCCATAATAGCGGTGAGGAACCGATACTTCATGTTAACAGGAATAATAGGTGTCAGGAATGTACAGTTCAGGGCGTGGCAGGTGTGGCCACGAAACTGTATAGGGTTTCAGATGCTTGATTTTCCGCGGTTTCCCTGTCAGGTCACAGGGAAACCGCGGGACAAAAGGTATTTATCCGAGATGATCGGAATCGCGGGCGATTACATCATATTCGCCTTTCCAGGCGTACCAGCCGAAAAGACAGAGTCCGGCCATGATGGGTGCGAAAATTGGTATGATGATGTACCAGAACATCTTGGTGTCGAGAACAGCCTTGTTGGCAGCAGCAGCAGCGGAAATTTCCGTACCAGCCTGACTCGCCATCATGTAAACAGCTGCCACTCCGAGTGCAATCCAGATAAAACCGGAAAGACGCTTTAATGAGTTCATATTTTTCAATTGAGTAGGTCAAAAAATGAGTGAAAACG
>JBEGNB010000395.1:0-2788 GCA_041182785.1 Bacteroidota bacterium | reverse complement strand
AATGTATCCTGCAGGAATTTTACGGAATCGTCGTCAGAGGCATTGTCGGCCACTACAATGCGCGCAGTATCGCCACTGTGGTGCAGTACTCCGGGCAAGAACTTTTCCAGTAAGGCCTTACCGTTCCAGTTCAGAATGACGATGGCGACTTTTTTCAACTGCGCGAGTGGATATTCGGTGATCAAGATGATGGATCACCTTGAGCGTGTGATCAGCGGGGATTTTGAAACAGCTGTTCGAACTGATTGCCGTAGGTGGAACGCGAATTGGTCTTGTCCACGTCGTTCAGTGATTCTGTTCTTCTCTTAAGAATGACCATCCATTGTGCTTCGTAGATCTCGCCACGGGCATCGCTGTGGAGCAATCTGAAATCGTTCGACCCTAACTCCTGGCAGATGAAAACGAATTTGCGGTTGCTCTGGTCACCCAGCGCGTAATACTGCCAGATTTCATAAGGGTAGGTACTGGGTTCATTGTATGCCCTCGAAATCTGATTCGGGGCACCGTATTTCAAATAGACCCTGCCGCGCTCGGTCAAATATCCCTTTTTGCGCCCTATCGTGTAGGCGGCATTGACCTTGTCCACTTCGGCCTTGTAGGCCATCCATGCGGTGAGCGGCTGGCTGGCATTGCGCCGCACCCAGAAGTCGTAAAAAAATTGCTGCATCGCCGTCATGTTCGCATTCTCGAGCTGATTGATGGCGAAAGTATTTTCGTTGGGACTGCAGATGGGCCACAGGCAACGAATGTATTCTGCCAGGGTGTCTCTGTTGGTGATTTTTGTGACGAAGGTATTGGCGAAAGCGCCATTGCCGGAGGAAAGTTCTCCGCTCATTGAAGGTGCGTTGGCCGGCGGGTTGCTGCGTTGAAAGAAACATTCCTTTTCGGCCAGCAGGTTATTGTTCTTGTCACGGATGCTTACCTGAAGATTATAATTTCCGGAAGGGAGTTCTGCAATGTTGAATTCGCGCAGAAGTGTTCCGACTTCTCTGGGTGTCTGCCTGGCGAAGCCTGACAATCCTTCCATCACGCTTTTGGATTCGTATTGCAGGATCTGCCAGCTGAGCAGAAAGGGTTCTTTGTCCAGTATGGCTTCAGTATGATAATATTCACAATAGAACTTCAGGGACGAATCGGATTTGCTGAAGAAATTGTCCACGAGAGGGATCATGTCGAATCCGTTTTTATAAAGCTTGCCTACTGTTTCCGATGGATTGTACTCTTTCAGCAGTTCAATGTCCGAGAAGGCGATGATGTTCGCAGGATAGAGTACGTTGATGGGCTGCTTCACTGTATAGGGTTTCGCAGACACCTGGTTTTTATCACGGATGGTAAGCTCCATGGTGTAATCTCCATTGGGCAGGCTCACCCTTTGCAGGTCGGTGAAATCACTGACCGCATTGATCGTATCGCTGGTCTCAGGTCCCAACAGATTGTATTTGTCAAAGTAATAAATGCTGTCTCCCCGCTGAAAGATGACAGTCGCTTCAATCGAGGCCTGGTATTTACCCTCTGCATTCAGTGCATAACAAACACTGTTACCATCTATGGTGAGATAGCTCTCGATGTACGGGCCTTTCTGCGGAGAATAAAAACTGCAATACGACATCCGCGCCTTCAGGCTTTTGCTTACCGTTGCTTCGCCAAGAAAAGGTAAAAGCAAGAGGGACAGTGATAGACAGTTGATTTTTCTCATGGGTAGCACTTGGAAGTACAAAGTTACGCAAAGGGGCGTCGTTGCCCCATTTTATATGGTTAAGTGTTTGTAAAACAGAAATATCCTTTGAAACAATGTGGTTCATTGTCCGGGTGGATAGCGTGCATCCGCTCTATTTTGCAGGGGCGATTTTGGAGGTGAATTCCTCAGCGGGTGTGGAAATCAGCACCAGGTACAGACCGGTTGACAGTCCTGTAACCTGCAAGCTGCCCTGTTGCAGGGATTCTCCGGAAAGGCGCTCTTCGTGTACCAAGCGACCGGAAGCATCGAAAATGGTCACACGGTCCACGTGTACATCCCTGTTGAAGCCGAAGCTGAGTATACCGTTTGTGCTTAAATGGGTAAACACCAAAGCCGGTACTGTAGGATCTTCGGTGAACCTCACCGGCCTGATCTCGCTATAGGTCACGCTGCCATCGAAGTCGGTTTGTTTCAGCCGGTAATAACTGAGGCCGGGCAAAGGATCGGCATCGGTGAAGGAGTATTGCAAGAGTGTGCTGGACTGTCCGCTGCCATTCACCACACCAACGGGCATGAAGTCAAGTGCATTGGCGCTTCGCTCCACCGTAAAATAGTCGTTGTTGGTTTCACTGGCGGTGGCCCATCGGGTCTTCACCTTGTTATCGACAGCCAAGGCATCGAAGTACAGCAAACTCACCGGTAAGGGTTGTGTGAGACCAGCGCCTGTGAAATCGGAGAACGAACTCAGGTTGAACCACTCGAAAGTCCTCAGGGCAGGAGTGAAGAGTCCCGCGCTTCCGTTCATGAAGGGATAGCCGCTTCCCGGGCAGCTTGACCAGCCTATGGGAGCCACAAAGCTGTGTTTGACGGGGTAGAGCATGCCCGCGCCGATTCTCTCTGCAGGATCCATGTAGGTGTAGCGGATATCATAGTCTATTCCCGATAGCATGAGGTTCGGTTCCACACTCCAGTAACGGTTCAGGTAATCCGTACTTGCCAGCAGGTTGGGCTGTTTGCCCTGGGTAACTCGCACCTTGATACTGCTTCCGCTCTGCATACCGCTGTGCAGGTCGATGCTTGCCGGTGTGTAGTCCACAGAGTCGCCTACAG
>JBEGNB010000394.1:0-24309 GCA_041182785.1 Bacteroidota bacterium | reverse complement strand
CTGTAGTATGTCCGGGCATTTCAATTTCAGGTATGATGGTGATGTTCCGCTCGGCAGCGTATTTTACTATCTCCTTGATATCTTTTTGAGTGTAAAAACCTCCATAGGTCATCGCTTCTCCAGCCTTTGCTGTATCTGCTTCCATGAATGTAAGCCCGCTTCTGTCTGGCCTCCATGCACCCACTTCTGTCAGTTTTGGATATTTCTTGATCTCGATCCTCCATCCCGGGGCATCCGTCAAATGCCAGTGCATTACATTCATTTTTAGCGAAAAGAGCCAGTCAATGTACTTGAGCACGAACTCTTTTCCCATAAAATGCCGGCTCTCATCGAGGTGCATACCCCTCCAGCTGAATCGTGGGGAATCAATGATTTCCAGTCCGGGAAGTTTCATGAATGCCCCCTCCTGTCGGAGCTGCATGATTGTTTGCTCTGCGTACAGAAATCCGGAGTTTGTTGCGGAACCAATGGTTACCAGCGTATCTTCCACACTAAGCCAATAACCCTCATCGAGTACAAATTTGTCAAAAACGTACATGATTCTTTGTGTACGTTTATCCGTCTTTTTTTTCGGAGTGGCCTTCTGAAGCTCGTTAATAACCGAAAATTCCGGGACATCGCCGAACAGCTCCACTCTGTCGGCAACAAAGTAAACACCCTCGCGCGTGGTCATGTAGTTTGGCTCGGGCAACAGATGGAAGTTTTGGCCAAAGCCTGTATATGCCTGGAGCAGGCCTGCGATCACTACCTTAAAAATGACTGATTTATTCATTGTTAGTTGAGCTGTTGTGGTTTGTAACGTGCTGTTTCCAGAAATTTTTGCGCATCGGTCAGAGAAATCAGTTCTTTCATGCCAGCTTCAGGGTTTCTCTTGACCCACGACTTGACGATCTGCCAACCGATCCAGTTGCCAACTTCACCGGGGGCTTCCTGGAAAACGACTGGTGCATTGGGGCTTGGCGTTACCAGCTTTCTGAATTCCCCAAAATTGGTTGAATATAGCAGTTTTTGATCAAGAATCCTGGCCCAAACTGCCTGTTCATTGGCTACACACCCTTCCATTTGTTCGGTGGTGTAACCCATTATCATGCTGTCTGGAGTTCCCGGCAGAAGTTTGTCCACCATATAAAGCATTTTGCCATTGTAAAGCATCATGTCCAGCAGGCTTTTTCCGGGCGGTGTTTCGCCGAATGTGTTCTGTACGAGCGCTTTTGCAAGTCTGACAGAAATGTATTTTTCATTGAATTGTCTGCGTAGGTAAGCAGGAAAAATGTCCGGACTGTACCCCGGGTAGTTCTCTCCGAGAAACATATCCAGGCCAATGCCGCACAACTGATCACCACAGGTAAAAGCATCCACCCCAAACTCGGAAATGATGGTGGCTACCCTTGGCGTCGGCTTTTCGGGGAAATAGTATTTGTAATACCTGAAAAGCTGATTCAATTCCTTCTCCAGAGGGGCTATATTCCCATATACCTGTTGAACCGTATCATTCAGTTGTCTTATTCTGGATGAACGCAGGAAACCCGACAAGGCCATTTCAGGAGTTTCCTTTGGATTCATCTGGTCGTGAATGATCGTTTCAGTGAACAAGGGAAATAGTTCCGGGTACTTTGCGCTCATGCGCTCCATCTCTTCCGTCAGTCGCAGGGTATCAATTCCAAACAAGTCCTGCTCGAAACGGTCTATTTTTACCGTCACTTCAATTTTGCTCACATCCGGTGCATTTTCACCGTTGCTATTTTCACACGAGTACAGTGCAAAAAGTGTTAAAACTAGTGTGAAATATTTCAAAAAGCCCATTTGAAAAGTCACTTTTTTCTCTTTTTTTGAGTTTTTTTCCTGAATTGCAGGTTGGAATCAGAAAGGTTTACAAGATTTGCAGCCCTGTTTGAATGGTTTGTTTCAGTTTCCAGGTGCAAAATTCAATATTTTAAATGAAATCAGACCACTGGCTCGTAATTACCTGCTCAAAAACAAAATATCATGAAAAAAATTGCTCTCTTTTCGTTTTTCAGTCTTCTACTTTTGTCTTCCCTGTGTGCCCAATACGCTGGAACCGTTCGATTTGGTGTTCAGGCATCTCCCACCTGGTCGTGGATCAACACAGGTGATAAAAGACTGGAGAGTGTCGGAATTAACTGGGGCGCTCGTGTGGGTGCTATGGGTGAATACTACTTCGCCGATAACTACGCTATTGTTTCGGGTATTGGATTTGGATTCAACCAGGGTGGAACGTACCAAAATGGCTATTCGAGAGGTGTTTTCTGGCCTTCATCCACGCTTAGTCAACCCGGACTTGATACACTTTCACTTAATGCCAAGCTGCAATATCATATTACCAATGTGGAGGTGCCCATTGGTCTTAAAATGAAAGCAGGCAAAGGCGATCCGATCTCTTACTACGCTGAAATTCCGGTTCTGACATTCGGTTTTGTCAACAAAGCCACTGGTGATGTTCGCGGTACCAATAATCAAAATACAGCCGATGAGGATATTCGCGAAGATGTAAACGGGCTTGTCCTTTCGTGGGGTCTGGGAGGCGGTATCGAGTATGCGCTCGGCGAAAGGACGTCACTGACATTCGGACTGAGCTATCAGCAACAATTTTCAGATTTGACCAATGATGCTTCCAGGGTGGAAAAGTCAGCTGGCAACTGGGCAAACAATGAATCAAAAAGTGCGCTGGGTATTATCGCCCTGCGTGCAGGTCTCTTCTTTTGACAATATTTAGCATGATACGTTTGCATCTTGTTCTCCTGATTTTGTGCCTTTCTGGTTTGATGATGGCACAATCCGGAAGTGTACTCCCTTTTTTTTCACCGGGAGTTGAATGTGAATCCGACTGGCTGGTAAATCAGCCAAAGTCAAGGGCCGGAGCCTTTCTGAGTCAGGATGAGCGTGATATTATCCTTTGGAATGGATTGGTCAGGCGTACGTTCCGGATCGGGGCTAATCTGGCTTGCTATGACTACAGGAATCTGTGTTCCGGAGAACAATTGCTCAGGGCCGTCAAACCGGAGGCCCGTATTGTGTTGAATGGTAAAAGTTATAACATAGGTGGCCTTTACGGTCAAAAGCAACAAGGATATCTGCTTCCCGAATGGGTTGACGGCCTCGCTGGCAAACCCGAAGACTTCCAACTGGCTTCTTACGAAGTAAAACCGCTTTCTCCCAGAATCAACTGGAAAAGAAACCGGTGGGCTGCCAACCAACTCGATGCTACCGGTATCGAACTGGTATTCCACTACGAACATGCGTCCGCTGCACTCGAGGGTTTGAAGGTTCATGTCCACTATGAATTGTATGATTACCTGCCGCTTGTTTGTAAATGGGTGACTGTCACGAACGAAAATCCCTCGGGACAGGCTTTTCAGGTGGATAAAGTTGTCAATGAAATCCTGGCGGCGCACGAAGAAGAATCTGCCGTGGTTGGTCATCCTGACCGGATGAAAAAACCGCATGGCATCTATGTGGAGAGTAACTACTGCTTCAATAACGCCATGAGGGCCGAGCTCAGCGACCAGAGTACACACTGGATTATTGATTCCTCCTATACTTCACAGGTCAACTACGATTACAATACCCCCTGTGTTCTGGAGGTTTTCCCGAGTGTCGGTCCGGGAATTGTACTTGGCCGGGGAGAATCCATGGAGAGTATCAGGACCTGGGAACTGCTGCTTGATAGTTACGACCGCGAAAGGTCTGGGCTATCCAGGAGAAAGATGTACAGAACGATTTCACCCTGGGCCACTCAAAATCCGATTTTCATGCACCTGACTACCACCGAACCCGAGGTGGTTAAAAAGGCTGTTGACCAGTGCGCAGAAACCGGATACGAAATGGTAATTCTCTCTTTCGGCTCCGGACTGAATATGGAGGATACCAGTGCAGCCAATTTGGCCAAATTCCGGGCGCTTGCCGATTATGCCCACTCTAAAGGGATTGGATTGGGTGGCTATTCTCTGTTTAGCAGCCGCAGAATCAGCGATGAAGACGATGTGATTGACCCGGTAACAGGGTTGCCCGATAAAGGTGCCTTTTTCGGTAACGCACCTTGTATGGGAAGTAAATGGGGCGTTGCCTACCTGGCGAAACTGCGCAGGTTTTTCGAGGAAACAGGGTTTGATATTTTTGAAAACGACGGACCTTATCCTGGCGATGTGTGCGCGTCAACGTCGCACCCCGGTCACAAAGGCCTGGCCGATTCTCAGTGGAGACAGATGGAGATGCAGAAAGGGTTGTATCGCTGGCTCAATGAAAAGGGCGTTTACATCAACGCACCTGACTGGTACTTCCTCGACGGAACGCATAAAATAGCCATGGGTTACCGCGAAACCAACTTTAGTCTTCCCAGAGAAGAGCAAGTGGTCATGAACCGTCAGCACGTTTATGACGGTACCTGGGAGAAAGCTCCTTCCATGGGGTGGATGTTTGTTCCGCTCACACAGTATCACGGTGGCGGAGCCGCTGCCACCATTGAACCGCTCGAAGAGCACCTGGATGTTTACCAGACCCTGATGATGCAGAACTACGGTGCCGGTGCCCAGGCCTGTTACCGTGGCCCCCGCCTCTACGACACAGACAAAACCAGAGAAATGGTCACTTCGGTCATTGCCTGGTATAAAAAGTACCGCGAGATTCTGAATTCGGATATCATTCACCTGCGCAGACCCGATGGTCGCGACTGGGATGGTATTATGCACGTGAACCCCCGATTGAAGGAAAAAGGTTTTGTTTTGCTCTTCAACCCGTTAAAGGAGAACATTACCCGACAAGTGAAACTACCGGTTTACTACACCGGACTTCACAACAAAGTCACGCTGACAGATGAAAAAGGACGTAAAACAGTATATGATGTTTCCAGGGATTATGAAATCAGCGTAGAGGTCAACATACCTGCACAGGGCATGCGTTGGATTATTATTGATTAATCCCGCCAACTGTATATCTTGCAGGCCGATAGCCCCGAAACAGACCTTGTTCACATCTTTTTTAAAGGAACACTTATATGGATAAATCACCGGCTGCCACTCAGAAACTGAGCCTTCGAACCGCCACTTTTATTGTATCGGGAAGTATGATAGGCTCCGGTATCTTCATTGTAAGTGCCGATATGGGGCGCGTTCTTGGCAGTCCCTTTCTGCTCTTGCTTGCATGGCTCATTACAGGTGTTATGACGCTGATTGCAGCCCTTTCCTACGGTGAGCTCGCCGGCATGTTCCCCAAATCGGGCGGACAATACCAGTATCTGAAAGAGTCTTATGGCGAAATGATTGCGTTTCTCTTTGGATGGGCCATGTTTGCCGTTATCCAATGCGGCACGATTGCGGCCGTTGCCGTGGCCTTTGCCAAATTCACCGGGGTTCTGGTACCGGTGCTTGGTCCTGAAAATATACTGTTCAGCATGGGCGGCCTGACTATCTCGGCTGCACAGGTGCTGGCAATAGCCTCCCTGTTCGTACTCACCTGGCTGAATACCCGCGGTTTAAAGACAGGAGCCTTTATTCAGGACATAATGACTGCAGCCAAAGGGCTTTCACTCGGGTTACTCATTCTACTTGGACTCTTCATATTCAGAAACAGTGATGTAGTTTCCCTGAATTTTGGAAACTTTCAGGGAATGGAAGGGGTGGCCTCTCCAGCGGGCTTGTCGGCAATTCTCTCTGCCATTGGTATTGCCATGGTGGGTTCGCTGTTTTCAAGCGATGCCTGGAATAATGTGACATTCATTGCCGGAGAAATAGACAACCCAAAACGCAATGTACCGCTCGCACTGGCGCTCGGCGTGCTTGCTGTGACAGTACTATACCTGCTCGCCAACCTCAGTTATCTGTCGGTTCTCCCATTCTATTCCGGCACACAGGGCTCCGAACTTATGCAGAACGGAATCCAGCACGCCACGCAGGACCGGGTAGGAACGGCAGCGCTCACGGCCATGCTCGGTACTGCCGGAGCAGCGTTGATGGCTGTGATGATCATGATTTCCACCTTTGGTTGCAACAACGGACTCATTCTGTCAGGATCAAGGGTTTATCACTCCATGGCAACCGACGGTCTGTTCTTCCGAAAAATGAAGGAACTTAACAAAAACGGAGTTCCGGAATTTGCACTCTGGATCCAGTTCGTGTGGTGCTCGGTACTCTGCCTTTCCGGAAAATACGGCGACCTCCTCGATTACGTCATGTTCGCTGTCATGCTTTTCTATATCCTTACTGTTGCGGGAATTTTCATACTCCGGAAGAAAAGACCTGATCTGGAAAGGCCATACAAGGCATTTGGATACCCTTACCTGCCTGCGTTGTATATCGTCATGGCGGCAGCTTTTACCATCAATCTGCTTGTAAATAAACCACAGTTTACGGTCCCGGGACTTGCCATAGTGGGTATAGGATTGCCCCTTTATTATCTGGCCAAACGCGACTCCGGAACGAACAAATAATGCGCAAACAGAAAATAACTTCAAATAACTGAAAATATTTGTAAATTTTCCGAAAAAGGCTACCTTTGCGGGCATTTTTTGAAAAAGATTACAATTCATCGCTCAATACAATGGAAATCGTTGCAATTCAAGGCCATCCCAAAGCTGGTTCTGGTAAAGTAGAGACCGCCAAGATTCGTCGCGCAGGTCAAATTCCGGCTATCATGTACAAAAGTGGCGGTGGTGAAGCTATACAGTTCGCCATCAATGCCCCTGATGTTCGTCACCTGGTTTACACCTCCAAGTTCAAAATGGCGGAAATCACGCTTGATGGTCAGACCTACAAGGCTATCCTGAAGGATATTCAGTTCCATCCTGTTACAGAACAGGTACTGCATATTGACTTCCTGACCCTTGTTCCGGGCGTCAAGTTCAAGGCTACCGTTCCTGTTCGCTTCGTTGGTCAGTCCAAAGGCGTGAAAGAGGGCGGCAAGTTCATGCCCCGTATGCGTTCTGTAGCTATCACAACAACACCTGAAATGGCTGTTGACGAAGTGGTTGCGGATATTTCTGCTATGGAGCTCGGTTCTACGCTTCGTGTTCGTGATATCGCAACGCAGGAAGGTGTTGACATCGTCAACCAGCCTGCGGTTCCGATCGCGTCTATCGAAATCCCGCGCGCACTCCGCGGCAAGTAATTGCTGTGCAGCAAAAAGATATTTCGGTCACCCTGCTCAGGCGGGGTGACCTTTTTGTGTTTTCTTGAATCTGTCAGGGGTTTTTGCTGATGGTATAATGGCTCATTTTTCCGTAAGCTCCAATGCTTGATACGGACTAACTGAGTGCGAGAGAGCTGTCATCTATTCCTTTTGTCGCAGGCGCCTCGGCACTCAACGGGATTCCTTTAATAACCTGCTCATACAGTCTGACGTAATCCTCGGCCATTCGTCTGGCAGAAAAACCGGATACGGCATATTCATGACAACGAAGCTGGTCAAATTCGCCGGCTGTTCTGACGGCATCAATCAGTTCTGTTTTTTTCACAGACAGACTCCCAAACTCGGAATAATACGCCTCTACGGATCCGCTTGCCGGGAAGTTCCCCTGGCGCTGATTCGGTTTCTTCCCCAGTTGCTCGGGTAAGGCCCCATACGGTGTGCCAAAAACCGGACATCCGTAGTACAAACTTTCCACAACCGACAAGCTAAATGGCTCCTGCCACAGAAGTGGAATAATCAGGCCCCTGGATGAATTGAGTATGGCATCGCGACCATCGGGACTCAGCATGCCGTGAAAGCGGGCAGATGAGCTCAGTGGAATACGAAATCCCTGCCGGAAGTTAACTCTCGACCCTCCCACAACATGCAGACGACCTCCTGACTTCTGCGCTATTTCAATAGCTCCGCGGATATTTCTGCCCTTTCTGGCCGCGCTACCCAGGAAATGAAACCAGATGCGCCTGGCAGAAAAGTCGGGAGCAGTGTATGAACTGAAATCTACACCAGGATGCACATACACAGATCCGCCGTGTAGCTGGGCGTGACTGTGCGACAGGAAAACAGTATTTCTGTCCAGTGTTCTTGGTGTCAGAATATTCTCGTGCAGTGTAATCAGATAAGGTATTCCCGGATCTGTTTTGGGCTCCTGATGAAAATGAATTATATCCGTGTTGTCGGGAATTTGCTCGGAAAGTGGCTTCTTTTCCTGATAAATCAGTGTTCTGGCGAAAGAGCATGCCACCTCTTTCTTCAGCATCATGGTGACATGATGGCCCGCTTCCGACAACCCGGAGCCAAGCCACCATGCTTGCCGGCCCTTGTCGTCGTAAGGAGAAACGGGCATTTTGGAATCACAGACAATCAGAATATTCATTGGAGGGATTTGTGAATTTGCGCACGCAAAATAGGTTGTTTTATGGTGCCTATTCAACGACAAAGATCAAATATTAGACAATTTTACTGTTAAATTTGAACAGATTATTTTGGCCCGGGTTAATATTGCCACCCACACTGCCCTTTCCCATAAAACAGGCGCTCTCATGACCTACGCAGAAACGCTGAATTACCTGTACGCCCAATTGCCCATGTTTCACAGGGTTGGAGCGGCAGCTTTCAAGAAGGATCTTACCAATACGCTGGCACTTACGCGGCATCTCGGTGATCCTCACACCAGATTCCCCAGTATCCACGTGGGCGGTACCAACGGAAAAGGCTCCGTAAGTCATATCCTGGCAGCAGTTTGTCAGGCCGCCGGACTTAAAACCGGTCTGTACATCAGTCCGCATTATCGCGACTTCAGAGAGCGGATCAAAGTAAATGGCAACTACATACCCCGAAAGGCGGTGGTCGAATTTGTCGTCTCAAATCGCCAGAAAATTGAAGAGATACAGCCTTCCTTCTTTGAACTATGCGTGGCAATGGCCTTCGATCATTTCGCCCGCGAGCGCGTGGATGTGGCCATTGTTGAAGTCGGTCTGGGAGGTCGCCTCGACAGTACGAATGTCATTACACCTGAGTTGAGTATAATCACCAATATCAGCTATGATCACATGAATATGCTTGGCGATACACTCACGCTGATTGCCGGCGAGAAGGCAGGAATCATCAAACCCGGCGTTCCGGTTGTTATTGGCGAAACGCACCCCGAGTCAGCACCGGTTTTCAGAGAAAAAGCCCGCTCAACTGATTCAGAAATTATTTTTGCAGACCAGCATGTGGAAGTAACACCCGTCAGGGAGATTATTCAGGAACGAGGAATAAGGACACTATACCACGTTGTCAGAGATGGAAAAACGTGGATGAATAATCTCGAACTGGAGGCCGGAGGACCGTTTCAGGAAAAAAATCTTGCTACTGCGATTCAGGCATGGGAAAAAATGAAGACTATTTTCCCGGAAATTGACGAAAATGCATTGATATCAGGGTTGAAGAATCTGAAGCAGCTCACCCGGTTCATGGGTCGCTGGGAGGTAATTGGCAATAATCCCACTGTTCTGTGCGACAGCGCCCACAATGAGGCCGGGGTTGAAATAGCCTTCAACCGGATAAAAAACTGGCCACACAGGAAACTGCATATTGTTACGGGCTTTGTCAACGATAAACCGGCCGAAAAGGTACTGTCTTTGTTCCCGAAAGATGCCAGCTACTACTTCGCGAAGGCAAATATTCCCCGGGGGCTCGACGCTCGGGAGCTGGCTCAGCAGGCAGCTTCTGTCGGACTCACCGGGAGGGCTTATACTTCCGTCAGGAATGCCCTGAAAGCAGCTGTAAGAAAGGCGTCTCCCGACGATCTTGTCGTGGTTATTGGAAGTATTTTCGTAGTTGCAGAAGTTATTCCGGATCCGCGCAAAACCTGAGTGAAACCCGGATACTGTCTAACCCTGTACATATACTACAAACTTCTCCTCGAAGAAGGGCTCGCTAAAAAATTCGCGGATTGGGTAAACATCCGTGTAATTGCCTCCTTTTCCGGGCAAGGCATTTATCTCAGGCCTTAAATCACCTCCCTTAAGCGCAATGATGCCGTTGGGAAGCGCGTGTATGTGCTTCTTTTTCAGAAATTTCCGCCCCCAGAACAACAATTTATCGAGAGGCGCTACCCCGCGCGATAACACAAAATCATATTGCCCGATCATTTTCAGGTCTTCCACTCTCGCGTGTATGGCTGTCACGTTGGTCAGGCCCAGTGCCAGTGCTACCTCCTCCACTACCCGGATCTTTTTTCCGGTGGCGTCAACGAGTGTGAATTGTGTTTCAGGATAAAAAATAGCCAGTGGAATCCCCGGAAATCCGCCGCCCGTACCCAAATCCATGATTTTGGCACTGGGACTGAAACCTATCACGCAGGCAATGGCCAGCGAGTGTAGCACGTGTCGCTCTGTCAGATTTTCAATATCCTGCCTCGAAACAACGTTTATCTTCTCATTCCACTCCCTGTACAGCGGAACCAGTTGTTCGAATTTTG
Source organism: Bacteroidota bacterium (assembly GCA_041182785.1). Taxonomy (GTDB): domain Bacteria; phylum Bacteroidota; class Bacteroidia; order Chitinophagales; family Saprospiraceae; genus M3007. Next base: position 13,925 of record JBEGNB010000394.1, on the reverse strand, counting down.
AAAGCTGTTCTTCTGTCAGCTTTGGGAAATAATGGGCTATGGGTGACGACATCATGTCAATTGTTTAAAAAACCTCCGAAAACATCCCAGGCAAATCGAACTACAATGCCGGTAATAACTGCCAGAAAAACTTTCCGGATAAACGTATTTCCCCGCAGAACTGCCAGACGGCTGCCAAGATACGACCCGGCAACATTACAGGCCATCATCGGGAATGCTAGTTTGAAAATAATGGTTTTGTGGATGAAGAAAAAAATCAGGGATGATACATCGGAAATGACGTTCACCACCTTGGAAATGGCTGAAGCCTTCAGAAAATTGTATCCTATAATGCTGACGAATGCAAAAACCAGCAGACTGCCGGTACCCGGACCAATAAATCCGTTGTAAAAGCCCAAAAAGGCGCCCGTGCCAGCAGCCCAGTAAGGCAGTTTTTCTTCAGGCACATTCAGTTTTTCGTGGTGCCCGAAGTCTTTTTTTCTGAATGTGTAAATCGCAATCAGCACAATCAAAACCAGTATGACCGGCTTCAGTACGCTGGAGGGAAGCAAACTCTGTACGGTGGCTCCGAGGTAAGAGCACACAGAGGCCGCGACACCTGCATACAGTACTGTTTTCCACGGAATTTTTACGCTTTTGGCATAATTCAGGGCCGCCACAGACGTACCGACAGCCGAGGCGAGTCTGTTTGTACTGATAACGTTCGGTACGCTCAACTGTGGATATAAAATGAAAAAAGCCGGTATTTGTACCAGCCCGCCTCCTCCGACAATACTGTCAACGAGGCCAGCCAGGAATGCGAAAGCACATAATAGATACAACTCCATGGTGCAAAAGTAACCATCTGCCCCCAAAAAACATGAATTGTCAGTTACAGCAGGCTTCCAGACCGTAAAGTTCTGAAATTTCCTGTGCGGAGAGGGCTCTTTTGTAAATCAGGATATCATCCAGCGCACCGTTGTAATCCAGCCCCAGAAAAAGATCACCGGTGTCTTGAGCCAGATGAGTGGATGTGCTGCAGTTTGCTACTCCGCTTGCGGTATCGTTTAAAATACCATTGAAGTATATTCGTAATTCATCACCCTCTTTTACAGCTACCACATGCTGCCATTTACCGGTAATATTATTCATTTCATCCTGACACAAATCGCTGGAAGGCTGGGAAATCAGGTCGGCCCACACGGAGTTGTTGTGTGCAAATACCGCTCTGCGGCAATCGTAAAGTGATACCGACCACTCCCCCCGGCGATCGGGGCATCTTCCCTGATTGCCCCTGCTCAGTAATCCCTCAAAATCACCTCCATCCCGTGCCCCCTCGGGTTTATACCATATACTGATGGTGAAATCCGACATGCCATTCAAAAAACTGGTCTGTGTATTGGTCAGCACTGATGTTGTGCCTGCCCCGTTTGTAATATTATAGGCACAGGATGCATTACCAGCCCTGTCAGTTGTGGGCGTCGCCAGCCCCGATTGGGAGAGGTCGTGTCCGCCGAGCGTGGCGTCAGTCAGCGAGCCGCCGCCGAATGTGTAGGCAGCAACCAGTCCGTTCTGAAGATTGGCAGGCAAACAGGTGACAGAAGCACCCGAATTGATACCGGAATCCTTGCAGGATTGTACGGAAAAGAAGAAAAGAAGGAACAGGAGTGGAATTGTATATCTCATCTGGGAATGACGGATTGTATCGGCATTCAGTTGCCCTGAGTAGGATTTTTAGCAGAAATATTACATGTTCTGTTGCTCTGGCGAACTTGAACAAATGCATTGTACAGTTGTTTGGTCTCTTTAACGCTCGTCCATGCAATCCGATATTGTCGCGCAGCTCATCGGCGCCTCCAAAGAGTACAAAACAGGGGATCAGGTCATCACTGCATTGTACCCCACCGATTTCACCCTTAAAAAAGGTGAGTTGACCCTGATTATCGGCCCTTCCGGGAGTGGAAAAACTACGCTTCTTTCTCTCCTCGGATGTGTCATTTACCCTACAGAGGGAAGGGTTGTAGTGGGTGGCCAGACTGCCAGCGAGCTCTCCGAAAAGCAGCTCGCATCCCTCCGACTCAACAATATCGGGTTTGTTTTCCAGAATTTCAATCTCATCCAGCCGCTTACTGCCGAGGAAAATGTGATGATCCCCCTGCAACTTCAGGGCGTCCCGATTGCGGCTGCCCGCAAGCGCGCGCACGAGGCTATCGAAAAGGTGGGTATGAGCGACCGGCTCCGACAGTTGCCAAAAAATCTGTCGGGCGGCCAGCAGCAGCGAATCGCCATTGCCAGAGCGCTGGTCGGGAATCCGCCTATGGTTCTTTGCGACGAACCTACAGCTTCCCTCGACCCCCGGTCTGTAGCCGTTGTGATGGACGAACTGAAGATGCTCACCCGTCAGGGTATCGGACTGGCGGTTGTTACGCACGATATGCGCCTGAGGCCATTCGCCGACCGAATCGTGTATGTAAATGACGGAAGGGTATCTGATATGCCTCCCGCCGATGATTTTCATTGACAGTCAAAGCTCCGGACTTTCCGGATACTCAACAGAATTGCAGTTTTTCAACCTACCTGACTATGAAGTTCAATAATTTATCCGGTATGCTCATCCGGCTGGCCCTGTTCACTTTCGCAACCGGCCTGATTGCCTGCGGAGGCAAGGAGGAAAAAAAGGAGGAGCAGACCTCCTATCAGGGCGCACCAACACAAGCCGCTGAAGTAGTGGGCGTAGGCCGTGTAGAGCCCGAGCAGGACATTATTTCGCTCGCTGCCAATGAAGGAGGGGTTGTGTCAAAATTATACATTCGGGAAGGTGATGCCGTTCGCGCAGGAACTGTGGTGCTCGAACTGGAAAATACCGTCGCATCCGCCCGTTTGACGCAGGCCCGCGCACGACTGTCCACCCAGGAAGCACAGGTTCTCGCCGATGAAAAAGCCGAGGCTGAGGCTCAAATCCGCCTCGAAAATCTCAAACTGAATGCGCAGCGTTTGCAGAAGTTATTCGACTCACGTGTGGAGACGGAGCAAAATCGCGATAACGCCAATTATGAAGTGCGCAACCAGCAGGCGGCCTGCGATCGTCTTCGCGCCTCCGCGCAGGTGAGTCGCGCCCGCCTGCAGGAAACACGCACCGAACTCGCCGTAGCCGAACGCGAACTGGCTCTCAGGTCGGTCAAAGCGCCGGTGAACGGACAAATACTCAGCATCAGTACGCAGGCAGGTAATGCGCTCCCGCCTCAGGGACAGTTCGCCGAGCTGGCCCCCGAAGGCCGTATTATTGTAAGATGTGAAATTGATGAACTGCTGGCCGACAGGGTACAGACTGACCAGAAAGCGGTGATAAGAGCTATCGGAACCGGGAAGGAACTCGCTTCCGGTACGGTAGTTTATGCAGCTCCGCTCCTGAAAAAGAAATCGCTGTTCGCTGAAACTCCCGGCGAGATGGAAGACCGGCGTGTAAGAGAGGTCAAAATACTCCTCAATAACCCCGGTGCTCTGCTGCTGAATGCCCGTGTGGAATGTGCCATTCAATTGTAATCCTATGTTCAGAACTGCTCTCAGATTTATCAGGTTCGATCGCGCCAAAAGTATTGGTGTCGTGGTTGGTATTGTCATCAGTACTTTCCTGATCGGTCAACAGGTAGGTATTTTTACTTTCCTAACCGGCCTCATGTCGGCGCTGGTGGATAATTCCAATGGCGACATTTGGGTGGTAGATGCCAAAACACAGGATGCCAACTCACTTGGTCTGCTCGATGTACGCATCGTCAGGGAAGTACGCAGTATAGAAGGCGTTGCCACGGCTTACGGTGTCGCACTGGCCAACGGAACTGCGGTGTTGCCCAATGGCAAATCCAGCCCTGTGCTGATGATTGGTTCGGAGGCGCCCGCCTTTGCTGCGGGGCCAAGGCCGGATAAAATCAAAAGTGGCACGCTGGCAAATCTGGAGGCTGAAAATGCAATTACTGCCGATTTTTATGATGCAGCAGTTTATGATATGCAGCCTGAAGTGGGTGTCCAACTGGAAATCAACGGCAAGCGGGCTGTCATCAATGCCATCACCGACAACCTGAGGGGATTCGCCGGAAACACCGTTTATACTACGCTGGAAAGAGCCAATTATTACGGAAACCGCAACGGGACAGCTATTTCAGCTGTCATTGTCAATGTGAAGCCCGGTTACGATCCCGCCCGCGTGCGCAACGAAATTAATCAGCACATATACGGTGTGCGGGCATGGATCCGCAAGGATTTTTCCCGCTCAACCATTGCCTATACACTCGGATCTACCGGCATTGGTGCCAGTACCGGAACACTGATTGTCTTCGCTATTATTTCCGGTTTTTTCATTATCGGACTTACCATGTATTCTTCGGCGCTCGACCGTATCCGCGATTATGGCACGCTAAAAGCTATAGGAGCGAGCAATATGTATGTCAGGCGACTGATACTCACTCAGGCAGCCGTATTCGCCGTTGTCGGTTTTGTCATCGCCTATACCTTGCTGGAAGGATTTCGTATGGGGGTCAGGTCTTCCGGACTTACCTTCGAATTCAGCGGGCAGGTCAAACTCGGCATGTTTGCCATCACCCTGTCTATTGCCCTGTTCGGGGCAGTATTCGCCCTTCGCCGTATCAATGGCGTGGAACCCGCGGCGGTGTTCAGAGGGTAATTTTGTATCTTAAAATAGCACGCTCGTATGAGTTTATTCCGATACTTCTTCGCACACCCGGTTTCTTGCAGCCTGCTGATGGTGCTCATCGCAACAGGAAATACGTATGCTCAGGATCTGGGCAACCTCACGCTGGAACAGGCACTGAAATCGGCACTTGAAAATCAGCCATCCGAGCGGGCATTCCGGATTGAGAATCAGATTAATACAGCGCAGGTTGATAAAGCCCGCCTTCAGAAAAATCTGAAGTTGAATGGAAATGTGGATATGCAGGCCAATCCGTTTCTGCCTGCCAGTGTGGTCCCCGTGGGGCAATTCAATGTGCAGAATCCGACCGACGAAACACGCGCTATCCGGTTCGGAACCTGGTGGCAGGCCACTGCAGGAGTCACAGCCACTAAAAGCTTGTACGATGCCGGCCTGAATGCCCAGATTCGCGAGCAGAACTTCCAGTCTGATATCTCGGAGAACAACCATGCCCTTAACCGGCAAAATATAGCACTGGAACTCACCAAAGCGTGGTACGCGCTCCTGCTTTCCAACGAAGAAGTCGGTTTTTTGAAAGAAAATTTCCGCAAAACGGATGAATTGCTGAAAGACGCGCTGAACAAACGCGACGGCGGTGCAACAACGGAATCAGCGGTTATAAGCGCCCGGATGCAGCAGAATAGCGCCCGAATTCAACTCGAACAGGCCGAGGGTAACCGCAAGCGGAATGTGGAAACGCTGCTTTACCGGATGGGTATTTCGCCCGAAAGAGCCGGGGAAACGGTGGTGAAAGGGACGCTCGCCGAGGCATTGTCGCAACTGGAAAAGTTTGCTCCGCCATCCTTCGACGCAACATCAACAGCTACAAATCGCCCCGAAATACAGCAGTTTGTACTGGACAGCCGGCTGCAACAACTCCGTCTGGAAACCGAAAAGGCGCGCCTCAAGCCCACGCTCTCCGCTTTCGCTTTCTTCGGCATGAACAACCTGACCAATGGCGCACCACTCTTCGCAGAGAACTCCTGGTTCTCCAACGGGAATATCGGACTGCAGATGAAAATCCCGGTATCGGGTTACTGGGAACAGCAGAAACAAAACCTGCCCATTTCTCTGAAGCAGCAATACAACGCGGCCAGACAGGAGGAATACCTGAATCAGGCGCGCTGGGAATATGAACAGGCACGTACAGCCTTTATTACCGCACGCCAGCAACTCGCACTCCGGAAAGATGACATAGACCTGGCTCGTCAGCAACTGGAACTCGCCTCAAACACCCTCAAAGGTGGCGCCGGGATCCCTTCCGACGTGCTGAACGCTCAAACTACTCTCAGAGAAAAAGAATTCAACTGGCTCCAAACGGCAGGAGATCTGCTGCTCGCCGAACTCGCTCTCCGCAAAGCCTCGGGAAAATTATTCTGATGCCATGTAACTTCTGACGCCGGCAATGACACTTACTGTCCGTAACCGACAGAAACACGCTGCTCAAAGGCATGACGGATGACAGGAGAAAAACATTCATGAGTCTTTATGAACCCGTTCATGCGCGGTTCGAACGGTTCTGCCAGGCGCGCGCCTACGGTCAGACTGACTGGAAGGATCTGATGCAGGACACAGTTATTGTTGCCTTTAACCGGCTGGAGGAGTTGAAAAATCCCTCTGCTTTCCTGTCATTTCTCTGTGGTATCGCGATACGGCTGCTTTCAAACCAGAATCGAAAGAAGAAGGAAGATTATCTGGCGCACCATGAGCGCCTGGTAAACGGTTTGCCCGGAAACGATGATGCCAGCCACGCCCTCATGAACAAAGACCTTCTGTACAATGCGCTGTCCAGACTGCCTGAGCAACAGAGGGAAACCATTATCCTGTTCGAACTATCGGGTTTTTCCATCAGGGAAATTGCAGAAATGCAGTCTTCCGGCGAGTCCGCCGTGAAGCAACGTCTGCTGCGCGGCCGCCAGCAGTTGATGGTGCACCTGCAATCGCTCACAACGGTAAATGAGACGCTCTGACATGAACGAAGAACAACTGAATAAACTTTTTCAGGAGGTCAGAGAAATACCTCCCGAGACTTCCCCGGCAGATATTTCTTCCTGGGTAAGCAGCGCTGCACAATCTGTCGGTTCCGGATTGTCCACCAAATCATTTTTCACTTTCAAAGGAATTGCCATGATCACAACGATCGCCTCAGTAATAGGAATTGCGGTTTTTTCTCATTTTGTACCGCCTCCCCCAGCCGAACACAGCCAGCCACAAATTCAGGAAATGGTTGAGTCTGAAACAGTAACTTCACCACTCGCAGCGATACATGTTCCGCTGCCAGCTAAAGAGGTTGTAGTCCGGGAACGAGCCGGAGAGCCGGTGCCTGAACCTTCCACACCTGAATATCCAGCTGAAATAGTGCCACTCCCAGCACTACAGCCCAACTTACCCGCACTGGAACGCACACCTGCCCTGTCAGGTATTTCCCGCCTTTCGGTTACCCCCGAGTCTGTGCCGGCTGTCCGGGACGATTTCACCAGACTGAAAATTTCCTCTGCTCTGAAAGTATGGATTACTCAGGGTGACAATTGTGATGTCCGGATAGAGACGGAAGAAGGATCGGATTGCCGCAGTCTGGTTGATATTGATCAATCGGGAGAAACGCTGGAATTGGCACTGAAATCCGGCCTGTTAAAGCTGAGAGATTTCCACACCATTAATGTGTATATCACGATTCGCGAGTTGAAGGAGCTCGAAGTATCGGGCGCGGTGGATATCCGCTCAAAAAATAAACTGTTGTGCCAGCAACTGAACATGGATTTGTCGGGTGCAGTAAAGACACAACTTGACTTAAGCGCCGGTGATGTAACGGTCGAATGCAGTGGTGCAGTCAAACTGGAGTTACATGGTGACTGTAAATCGCTGGATATTGACATGTCGGGTGCCACCAAAGTTTTGGCCACCGAAATGTCGGTGGATGTATGCCATGTTGAAACATCAGGAGCCGGCTCCATTGATGTGAATGTGATCAGGGAACTTCGGGTTGATTCGAGCGGAGCAAGCAGTGTAACATACCGTGGCGATCCGGAGGTGCTGAAAATTAGAACCAGTGGCGCATCCGAGGTAAGGAAGTTTGAAGTGAAGAAGCTGAAAGAGACATACAAGTTCTGATTGGCGCTTCCTCTCACATTTTTCAGCAAACACACGTCTGCTCGTCGTACCTTCGCATCCGGAATTTTCAACCCGGACAGTATTGAGACACTTTCTTCCGCACATTATCCAGGAAAACTACCGGAACAACATCCCGGCAGGCAGTTTGAATGCCTGTGCGATGTTCGCCGATTTGAGCGGTTTTACCCGACTCACCGATCGGCTTATGCGCCATGGTACCGAAGGTGCCGAGGAGTTGTCTGAAGTGTTGAATCACATCTTTCAGCCAACGGTCGCGCTTGTTTACGAACAGGGAGGTTTCATACCATACTTCGCCGGCGACAGTTTCACGGCAATTTTCCCTTTCAACAACAACCAGGAAGCTCAGGTTGCTGCCCTGAGGGTGATTCATACTGCCCGGTCCATGATTTCCCGCTTTGAACGGGAACAGGCCGATCCGGGTTCTATGTTGTCTGAACACCAGATCGGCCTGAAAGTGGGCCTCTCGGCGGGGGAAGTACACTGGGGTATCGTTGGCGACCGGCGAAAAGCGTATTATTTCCGGGGAGCGCCCATAGATGCCTGTGCAGAGGCTCAAACCAAAGCCGGATCACTGCAAATGGTCTGCGACGCCGAAATGCTTCGCCTGACAAACCCCTCAGTGGCCGGCTGTACACCCGTTGACGGGCAGTTCTCTCTGCTGAATGTTTCACCTGATTTCAGTATCGCGGCCCTGCCCGATCTGAAAAAGGTGCGTCTGCCGGATCCTGACCCGGAAATCATGTCGGCCTTCTTTCCCAGAGAGGTGTACGAATCGAATGCCATAGGCGAGTTCCGGAATGTCGTGAGTGTATTTCTTTCGTTCGAAGGCGTCGAGTCGCATGAGGCACTCAATCATTTTGCCTCCGTGGTGCTCGACCAGAGTGAAATATTTGGAGGTTATTTCAAGGAAATTGACTTTGGCGACAAGGGAGGGGTCATGTTCTGCCTGTTCGGAGCGCCGGTTTCTTTTGAAAACAATACGGAAAGGGCACTCGAGTATATAGGTGCCATCCAGGAAGAACTTCGCGGTCTTGAATCGCTCACAGGAGCCCGCTACCGGATTGGTATCACTGCCGGACAAGCCTTTACGGGGGTTATAGGCAGTAAAGAGCGTTGTCAGTACGCAGCTGTAGGTGCGCGTGTGAATCTGGGAGCCCGCCTGATGAGCCGAGCGGAGTGGGGACAGGTCATGGCCGATGAGAACGTGTCACGAAACAGAAATTTTAAATTCAGTCAGGTGGGCGACGGACAGTTCAAGGGCTTCGAAAACGCCATACCTTTCTATACGCTCACGGGAAGAAATCTGGCTGGCAAGGCCAGTTTCTCCGGCGAATACTTCGGCAGGGCTACCGAACTCAGGCAACTGACAGACTTCTCCAGGCCTATCAGGGAGAATAAATTCTGCGGGGTAGTCTATGTTTTCGGAGAGGCTGGTATCGGAAAGAGCCGATTCAGCTATGAATTCAGGCGCCTGCTCAGGGAAACGGGCAACGTAACCTGGCTCAGTTGTCAAAGCGACCAGATTCTTCGCAAGCAGTTCAATCCCTTTATTTACCTGCTCAAAAACTATTTCGATCAGAGTCCGGAAAACACCCCGGAACGAAACAGGGAGCTTTTTGAACAGAATTTCCTGGAACTACAGTACGAACTGACCGAGTGTGCACACCCGGAAGCCGATGCTGTGCGCAGGGAAATTGCGCGTACTCAGAGCGTACTCGCCGCCATGGTCGGAATACAGTACCCCGGCTCACTTTGGGAGCAACTTGATGCCCGCGGACGTTATCAGAACGGCCTGGCCGCCATGTCGAATCTGTTTGTCGCGGAATCGTTACTCCAGCCTGTCGTGATCGAACTGGAGGACGCTCACTGGTACGATGATATGAGCCGCGAATTTCTATCTCAGTTTATCCGCCGGGCGCCGTCGTATCCGCTGTTGTTCCTGTCAACCAGCCGCTATGAAGACGACGGAAATCGTACCTATATCTTCAAGCAGCAGATTCTCGACGAAATCGGGTGCCCCTTCACCGAGGTGGACCTGAATTTCCTGCAGGCCTCCGATTTGAGGGCATTCGCCGAGTCGCGCCTCGGAGGACCAATGCACCCCGATCTGTTCGAGCTGATTCAGCGTATGACGCAGGGTAATCCTTTTTACATCGAACAGATGTCGGAGTACTTCAGGGAGTCGAACCTGCTCAAAAGTGTTGACGGAGTGCTCCAGCTGAAAAATCAGGACGTGCAGATCAATGACTCCGTCAAGGAAATCATGATGGCCCGGATAGACCGACTCAGCGGACTGGTAAAGGAAACAGTCAAAGCCGCAGCGGTTATCGGCCGTGAATTTGAGCTGCCGGTCCTTTCGGCAGTTATGGCCAAACAGGAAGATTTTGTGCGCCGGAACGGAGATCTGGATACTGTTCTCCGGGAGCAGGTGCAAAGTGCCGAAAAGTGGCAGGTATGGTATGCCATGAACGAACTGAGGTACATCTTCCGCCACTCGCTCCTGCGCGAGGCCGCCTATGATATGCAGTTGCGCACACGCCTGCGCGAACTGCATCACGATATCGCAGAGGCCATCGAACAGTTATACCCCGAATCGGAGGAGCGGTATGTGGACCTTGCGTTCCACTACGAACAGGCCGAAGACGATAAAAAAACCAACAAGTATCTCGAAAAAGCGGCCCGTTACTCCCAAAGAAATTTTCTGAATAGACAGGCACTCTCCTTCTACAATAAGCTGATTGACAACCTGCTGGAAATTAACAAAAGGAGTAAAAAGGTCGTAAAACTGCTCCTTAGAAAAGGGGCTGTCCTTGAACTTGTAGGTCAGTGGGAAGAAGGAGAGAAAAACTACCGGGATGCGTTATCGCGCGCTGCTGCGCTGAACGACTGGCAGCTGATGGGTCGCAGCTACCGACGCCTCGGACAGCTACTCATGCTGCGTGGTAATTATCCCGAAGCAAAAATAAATCTGGATGAGGCTGTTCGCTGTTTTGAACAGGCTAATGACCAGACCGGTATCGCCAAAACTTTCGGGAATCTGGGTACATTCCACTTCAGGCAGGGGGGCTACGAACCGGCCAAAACCTGGTATGCCCGCGCTATTGAAATAAACCGCAGTTTGCAGCGTGCCGCAGAGAATACGGCGATTGTAGCCAACCTCGGACTCATATTCATGAATCAGGGTCACTACGATGAAGGAATCCGCTGGCTGGAAGAACAACTCGAAACGGCCGAAAAAGCTGCCGACAAACAGGGACTCACCAGTTTATATACCAATCTCGGAATAGTTTATCTGGAAAAAGGAGCTCTCGATTCGGCACTGCTCTGTCTGGAAAAAGGCCTCGCCCTCTCTGAAGAACTGGGCAACAAGCTGTTCATGACCATTTGTATAGGCTCCATAGGTTCTGTTTGGGAACGCAAGGGTGATTACACCCGCGCCATGCAGAACTTTGAGCGCGATTTGCAACTGGCTGAAGAACTGGGCGACAAGCAGGGAATGGCCATTGCCTGCGGACTGATTGGCGATTTGCTCTCGGTTATCGGTGAGTTCGACAAATCAATCGGCTACCTCGAAAAAACACTCGGCCTGAGTCGCGAACTCAACTACAAGAAGGGTATTGCCAAAGCACTGAATACGCTTGGTGACACGTGGTTCTACAAAGGCGATCTCGCCCGAAGTATAAATTACTACAACGAGGCCATAGAATATGCCCGCGATATGGGTAACAGGCTTGTACTGGGCTATTCGCTCATCGAAAAAGGCCTGGTTCAGATCTATGCAGATGAAATACCTTCCGCCCGACAGGCAATGGAAGAGGGCCGCGATATCGCACTCGCACTCGGAAATGCCGATCTAACATTCGGGGCTAATATCCTGCGGGCACAGATAGCTATCGCAGAAGGACACCGGCAGGAAGCACTTCGGCAATTGCAGCAACTCCTCGCGCTGACCAGAACGGAAAGGGAAGAGGCTGCCGTCCACTTCGAACTCCGAAGGGTAGCCGAAAACCCCTCCACCTACCATCAGCGGGCACTGACGCTGTATAAATCAATGTACGCCCGCACGCCCCAGCATATCTACCGGACACGCATCAACGAACTGGAAAAATCATAAATCACCGAGGAAAATGGCTTATACAGAATCCAATATGTTGCCTTTAGGCTCTGCCGCGCCTGACTTCGAACTGCCCGACATGCTCCACGGAGGTGTGTGCAGACTGACTGACGCAGCCGGAACCAGGGCAACTGTCATCATGTTCATCTGTAACCATTGCCCTTATGTACTTTATGTCAATCCGACTAGTGCGGAGATTGTCCGCGAGTACGAAAAGGAGGGTGTCGCTTTCATCGGTATTAACAGCAATGACGCCGTTAATTATCCGGAAGATGCACCTGAAAAAATGGCTCCTCACGCACGCGAGGCAGGCTATACCTTTCCCTACCTGTACGATGAAACACAGGAGGTTGCAAAGGCTTATGATGCGGCGTGTACCCCTGATTTCTATGTATTCGACGAAAACCTGAAACTGGTTTACCGCGGTCAGCTCGATTCAAGCCGTCCCAAACGTAATCCCGTACCAAGTACAGGCGAAGATCTCAGGGCCGCTCTCGATGCTGTACTTTCAGGACAGGCTCCGATACAGATTCAGCGGCCATCCGGTGGCTGCAACATCAAATGGAAAACAAACGAATAACATTTACAAACCCGGAATAACAGGATAATTATGCGCCCAGAAGCAATTACAGACCAGCAAATCAGTGATTTTGTCGCTGCAGGACTTTATGAAGATATCCGTGACGGTGATCATACATCACTGGCCACCATTCCGGCTGACAGCCGGAGCAAGGCAATACTGCGCGTAAAAGACTACGGTGTAATCGCCGGCGTGGAACTTGCAGAGAAAATACTGAAACATCTCGACCCGACGGCAACTTTCACCATTCATAAAACAGACGGAACCGACGTGGTTTTCGGCCAGACAGCCTTTGAGGTGGAAGCCAATACCCGATCGCTGCTGCAGGGTGAGCGACTCCTGCTGAACTGTATGCAGCGTATGAGTGGAATTGCAACCCTCAGCAGCCGCTTTGCTTTTGAAGTCGGCGACCTGCCTGTCAAGGTGCTCGATACCCGTAAAACTACTCCGCTCATCCGTTTCCTCGAAAAATGGGCAGTGAAAATAGGAGGATGCGAAAATTATCGCTGGGGACTCTACGACTGGATGATGATCAAGGATAACCACGTTGATGCCGCCGGTGGAGTAAAACAGGCTATTGAACGTGCGCACGCTTATCAGAAAGAAAAAGGTCTCAATCTGGGAATCACACTCGAAGTGAGAAATTTGGTGGAGGTAGAGGAAGCACTCGAAATCGGGGGTATTACCCGTATCATGTTCGACAACTTCGAGCTTCCCATACTCCATGAGGCCGTAGCTATCGTGAATGGCCGGTTTGAAACAGAGGCATCTGGTGGAATTACGCTGTTCAACGTGAGAAAATATGCTCTTTCGGGTGTAAACTATGTTTCTGCCGGTGCCCTCACTCATTCTGCCAACCCAATCGATCTCAGCTTTAAAATAGTGAAGTGAGCCAACGGGATACACTCATTATTTTTGTTAAAAATCCGGAAAAGGGCAAGGTCAAAACCCGACTTGCCAGCGTATCCGGCGACGATGCTGCCCTGCGTATTTACCAGTTTCTGCTTGAAAAAACACGCTCTGCCGCGCTCGGTGTGGAGTGCAGCCGCCTGCTCTGCTACAGCGAATACGTACCCGCTACCGATGACTGGCCCGATACAGCTTTTCTGAAAGCAGTGCAAGCACCCGGCGATCTCGGCCAGCGTATGACTTCGGCTTTTCACCGGGCCTTCCTCTCCGGCGCACAAAAGGCCATAATCATCGGAAGTGATTGCCCGGAGCTGGACTCCCGCTTGATCCGCGAAGCTTTTGAGGCACTTGACAATACCGATTTTGTCATCGGTCCCGCCCGCGATGGAGGCTATTATCTGCTCGGGATGAAACAGTTCACTCCGGAAATTTTCAGGGAAATACCGTGGAGCACAGCAACGGTGGCCGAAGATACATTCCGGATTATACATTCGCTGGACAAGGAA
>JBEGNB010000393.1:0-6796 GCA_041182785.1 Bacteroidota bacterium | reverse complement strand
GTCAGGAGCGGTGGGCACAGAAACAGTTGTACGAACAATACTTCGGCAAACTGATGGGTATTTGCATGCGCTACACCGGATCCAGAGATGAAGCGCTCGACTTGCTGCACGAGGGCTTTATGAAGGCGTTTCAGAACATTGGAAAATACAAGCCGGGCACTTCCATTTTTGCCTGGTTGCGTACCCTGATGGTTAATGTCTGCATTGACTATTACCGCAAAAATCAGCGCAGACGAACTTCCGACCTGGACGCTGCCAGTGCCAAATTTGTTGACGATCCGGACATTCTAAGTAGCCTCACGGCAGAAGAAATTCTCTTAAAAGTCCAGGATTTGCCACCTGTTTACAGGACTGTTTTCAATATGTACGTCATCGAGGGCTACTCCCACAAGGAAATCGGAGAGATGTTGAATATCACGGAAAGCACCTCCAGGTCCAACCTGGTAAAAGCCCGCCAGAAACTGATAGACTCTCTTTCGCAGCTCGGTCACAATCAGTCATCTGGATTTTCAAACAGCAATGTCCATTCCAGTTTATCAGACCAACCATGAATCAACAAGATTTTGACGCAAAAATCAAGGCTGAACTTGAAGCCATGGAAGTTCCGTATGATCCGGAAAATTGGGCAGTTTTTGAGAAGAAACTGGACTCGTCTATTGACAGGTCACTGAACACTTTTGATGATTCCGTCAGGTCGGTGCTGACAAAAGTAGAGACTCCATACGATTCGGAACTATGGAACACGATGGCACGGCAACTTGATCAGTCTGCTGCCATCCGAAAAGTCAGGTATTTCAAACTGGCTGAAGCTGCTGTAATTTTATTGCTTGCAACTCAACTGGAGTCCTATCTACCTGCCGCATCATCTCCCGGGCAGCCGGGATCAGTGCCGCCACCTGTTTCGGTGCCACAGAGCTCTCCAATGGCAGCTCAAAAATCCGGTAATTTGCCTTTGACAGCTTCAGCTCCCTCCGCCGGTACTCACCACGTTCAAAATCTGGAAATTATTGATCTGGTTGAAGCCCCGTTCACTCCTGTCTTATCGGTTACAAATGGAGAAGAGTTATATCCCTCTGTAAATCTTCCTTTCGTCCCAACCCTCAACCCTGCTCTGCCTGACAATAAAACCAATGAGCCCATTTTCGCCACCGTGCAAACAGGCTTTGAAAGTAAACAAAAAGCCCAAAAGTGGTTTATTGCCGCTTTTGCCGAAGCTGGGACAAGTGTAGTCAGGGGCGATGTAGCTTCCTCGTTCTCTGGTGTAAATCCTGGTATGGGAATCATTATTGGTAAAGACTCGAGGAAATGGGGTATCGAAACAGGGCTATTCATCAACAGAAATTCGTTTACTCCTGATCCCATGACAACCGTTTATGCAGGAAATCCTCAAACTGGATTCCTGGCGTTCAATACTACCGTCGCCGACGCAACTACGGTAACAATCCCCCTGCGTGCCAGCAGAAAAATAACTGGAAACAGCGCACTTGAACTGCGTGCACTGGCTGGCTTGACAGCTGAGCTTGTTTCAGAAAAGAGTTTCAGCAGAAGGACAATTTACTTGCCTCCTGCAGGCCAATCCTCCGGAGGGCCCAATCTTCCATCAGGCACCATTCCGGATAAAGTACAATCCGGCGTTTTTGAAGGTGGAACCATCAGCGATAACCTGTCATTAAATGCCACACTGGGATTAAGGCTCAAAGCCAGCTTAGGTTCAAACTACTCTGTTTTCCTGGAACCGACAGCCAGCCTGAACCTCGCGGGCACATGGAGCCCTGACAAGGAAAGACCCGACAGATTTTCTGTCCGGGCCGGTGTTTATACCAAACTTTAAAAAAACAGGCGAATCTGGTGGATTCGCCTGTTTTTTTTATCGTACAATGGTTACATCCCCCTTTCTGTAAACCGGTATTGTTCTGCTGCAAATCTGCAAATCAGCCCAAAGCTGCCAAACATATACCCCCGGGTTCATCGGCTCGTCGTTGAAGAAACCTTCCCATCCCTCTCCAAGATCGGTCGTCACAAACATCAGATTCCCCCAGCGGTCATATATTTCCATTCGGTAGGAGAGAACAGTGAAGTTATTCCCAAAGAATGCCCTGAACAGTGAATTGTCTGGATCAGCTGATTCCGGAGCAAACACGTTTGGTACATACACCCTCAACGGGTTTCCTGCATCGTCGGCCAACTCTATTTCCGAGGTCGCCAGTACATTCTGGCCACAGTCGTTGGTTGCAGACAGCCAGACTGTACCGGGCTCGTCCGCAAAAGCGGTGTTGCCACTCGTTCCATTCCACCATACCAGTTCCAGACCGGTGGTGTCGCCGGCTAAAAACGGAAACAGCGTGATACTCTGACTGTCGCAGGGCACCAGAACTGCATCTGGAAGATCAACTCTGAGCGGCTGGGTTTCCTGAATACCTGCCTCTGCATTGTAGATACAACCGTATTCGTCCACAATGACAATGGAATACAGGCCAGGAGCGAGATTGCCGAAAATACTGTCGGGCTGGAATATGCCTCCATTTAACGAGTAACCTGATGCCATCACCGGACCTTCCACCTCCACTCTGATGCTTCCTGATCCCGTATTGCTGCAGGATTTCTTTGTAAAGAGATCAAATTCCAGCTCCGGATATCCAGAAACTGTTACCGTTACTGTGGAGTCACATCCTTCGTTATTTTGAAGAATAACCGTTCTCGTCTCGCCGATTTGTATTTCCGTTCCGAAATAGTCAAATGACTCACCTTTGCAAATCTGTACATTCAGGGTGCTTTGTGACGTTTTTCTGGAACCAACATTGACTGTTATAACCGAATCACATCCCTGCCAGTTTTGAATGGTGAATACATTCACCGTGTTGGGTAACAGGATGTTTCCATTAAAATTGTACGTTTCATTCTCGCAAATCGAGATGTTCAGCGTACTCTGTGTAGCCTGCAGTTCGCCTACTGTTATGGTTACGACCGAGTCACAACCTGTTGGGGTACTTAGCGTGAAGGATTGCGACTGGCCGACAGACAGATTCACACCCTGATACAGATAGGTCTCACCCGTACATACTTTTACAGTTTGTGATGCAGTGAGTGGCGGCAGCGCAGTTACTGCAATAGTCAGTATGGAATCACAACCCTGGTAATTGGTCAGTGTAAAAGTTCGTGTCTGTCCAGCCGCAATTGTTGTACCCTGATAAGAATAAAAACCACCCTGGCATATTTGTGGATTGATACTGCCATAAGTAACCGGAAGCGAAGAAACTGTCACGGTAACGATTGAGTCACAACCCGCAGCTGTTTTCAACACAAATGACTGAGTTTGACCAACTGCGAGGCTTACTCCTTCATATAAATAAAATCCTCCGGGACACACTTTAGCATTGAATGATGAAGTTGGCGGCGGGATTGCATTAACTGTCACCGTAACAACTGAATCGCATCCAAGATAATTTGTCAGAGTGAAATTTCTCGTCTCACCGGGTGCCATATTTACCCCCTGATACTTGTAAATTCCGCCTTCGCAGACTGCCACATTCAAATTTCCAAAGCTGATGGGCAGTGCGGTTACGGAGACCGTGACGAGAGAGTCGCAGCCCTGAGGCGTTTTCAGTGAAAACGTTTGGGTCTGACCTATTCCAAGGCTTACGCCTTCGTAAACAAATACCTGACCCTGACACACCTGTGCTTCAAACGATGAAGTTACCGGTGGAAGGGCGGACACGGACACAGTGACGAGCGAATCACAACCCCGGTAGTTTGTCAGTGTGAACGTGAACATCTGGCCAATAGTCATGTTAACTCCCTGATAATTAAACAGTTTACCCGGACAAACCTGCGCATTCAGTTCAGAGTATGAAACTGGCAATGTAGTTGTAGTGACCGTAACTACGGAATCACAACCGTTTTGTGACGTTAGCGTAAATTTTCTGGTCTGCCCTGCAGCAATCTGAACACCCTGATAACTGTAAAATTTCCCCTGGCATACCGGAACAGTAAATGAAGAAGCAAGTGGCGGAAGACTTGTGACAGAAATGGTGAGAATTGAATCGCAACCAAGGTAGTTTGTCAGTATAAAAGTCTTCGATTGACCTGCTGGAATATTTACCCCCTGATAGGTATAATATCCACCCTGACAAATGGTAACGTTCAGATTTTCAGTGGAGATTGGCAATGCTGTAACCAGAATTGTAACAAGAGAATCACATCCGCTCTGTGTTGGCTCACTAAACGTCTGAGACTGGCCAACCGTCAGATTCACACCCTGGTAATTGTAGAATGATCCAGGACATACACTGACGTTTACAGTTTCGGAGAACACATTCGAACCCGAAACTGTAACTGTTACGATTGAGTCACATCCAGCCTGATTGGTCAATATAAAATTTCTTGTTTCCCCTGCCAGCATGTCAACCCCCTGATATGTGAAAACTGAACCAACACATATCTCGGCATTCACACTTCCATAAGTCGGAGAAAGCCCGTAAACATAAACGGTTACGATTGAGTCACAACCGCTTTGAGATGTCAGTGTAAATGTCTGGGATTGACCTACACCAAGCTCAGCTCCCTGGTAGGAGAATGTCTGTCCCAGACACACACCTGCATTCAGGGTTGTATTGAAAACCTGGATTGCCCCAACATTTACTGTAACCAGTGAATCACAACCCTCCGGTGTTTCAAGCTGGAAAACCTGTGATTGTCCGATTACCAGATTTGTGCCCTGATAAGAATAAACGGATCCAGGGCAGATTTTCACATTCAGGGTAGAACTGAGCGGGGGTGCTTGCTGTACAAGCACCTGGACTACCGAATCGCATCCAGTCGTAGCCGCATAAGTAAAATTAACCGACTGACCCGGACTAATCTCAGTCCCGTTGTAGTTGTAACTACCACCAGCACAAACTTCCACCTGCAGGAAACTGTACAAAGTATCCAAAGCCACAACATTTACTCTGAGTGTTGAATCACATCCAGCCACGCTTGTCAGATTAAAGTTTTGAGACTGGCCAGCCGGTATGTTAATACCCATATACGTGTAAACATCTCCTGCGCAAGCAGTAACATCCAGCGTTCCCGAAGCACTTGGAATTGCATCCACAAAAACCGTGACAATGGAATCGCATCCAAGTGCACTGGTTAGTGTAAAGCTTCTGACATCACCAACTGACAACTCCACACCCTGGTAGGAGTAGGTACTCCCGAGACATACCTTTGCGTTAAACGTATCCTTTGGTATCGGGAATTCTGAAACCTGAATATAGAGCAATGAATCACAACCTCCACTCGTTGCTGGTATCGTGAAAGTTCTTGTTTGTCCGGGTGCAATATTAATTCCCTGAAAAGTAAATACGCTGCCTGGGCAAACCTGTACAAATCTTGTGAAGGAGGGAGCCGGCAGTATTCCAACGCTTACCGTTACCAGAGAGTCGCACCCAAGGTAGTTGGACAGTGTAAATACTCTTGTCTCTCCCGGCGAAAGATCAACACCCTGATAGGTGAAAAAATCCTCCTGACAAACAGACGTATTGAGCGCGCCTTCGGAAACGGGCAATCCGCTGACTACAACCGTCAGGAGTGAATCGCAACCAAGATAATTGACAAGCGTAAAAGTCCGGGATTCACCGGGTGCCAGATTTGTTCCCTGAAAGTTATAGACGTCCGATTCACAAATTGTGACAAGCAGGGTTGAATCGGTCGGCAGCCGTTCGGCAACCGTGACTGTTACCAGCGAATCACAACCGGCGATACTTGCCAGGGTAAAGACTCTGGTAATACCGGCAGGTATCAACTCACCGTTATATAATGCGGAAGCACCGGGACATACGAGAAGCTCAAGCGAAGAGGAGAGTGCCGGACAGGGAGCGACATCTATCAGCAGATCTGTAAAAACTGAACCCCCGCACCCGGCCAATAACGCTGTGTCTGTTACAATAACCGGAATCCATACCGAATCGAGCAGTACAGTATCAAGTTGTACAGCATAAGTGGTTGGAGGAACCTGATTCCACTCAAAACCGCCGTCTGGGCCTGAAATACCAGTATTCAATACCGTATTATTTCTGACAAGGTTGACTGGTATCTGCCCTACAAGGGTATCCGCGGCATCAATCAGGCCATTGTGATTTACATCTGACCATACCTGCCCGAAAACATTACCAAAGCCATTGAAAAGTGCCAGTGTGAGATCGCCACTCCGGGCTGTACAGCCAAGTGTGTCAGTCATTTCAGCAAAGTATGTTCCACTTTGAGTAGCAATAAAATCGTTTGTATTGGCGCCTGGAATCGGATTTCCCTCAAAATACCACTGCCAACCGACAATACCCGGCAAATCTGGCAGGCAAAGCGTATCTGGATTACAGCGCTCATGACAGCCGGCAGGTATTGCCGCCACATTGGGTCCGGGGTAAATAACAGCTGAATTACTCTGGGCAAAACAACCGAACTCATTAAAAACCCTGACGAAGTATAGACCAGCTTCTTCAGTAGTCAGAACAGGACCTGTATCGCCTGTGTTCCACACGATCTGCCAGTTGGCGGGTTGAGGGCCGGTGTAAGTCAATACTGTCGGTTCCCCGGCACACAGGTTGTCGCCGGCAACGGTAAACCCGTCTGGTACCGGATTAACCGTCACCTCAAACGGATCAAATACCGTTGTACAACCTGTTTGCGAATTGGTCACCGTAACAGCGTAAATATGCGTGCCAACCTCCAGCAGATTCCCTCTGGTTTCGGTAAATTGAAGCACAGATGTGGTAGAACCATCACTCCACAGATAGGCATAATCACCGTTATCCTGAATCTG
>JBEGNB010000392.1:0-2543 GCA_041182785.1 Bacteroidota bacterium | reverse complement strand
GCACCACTAACCATCAGCGTGGCCGGAGTACCCGCACAGACAACAGCGTCCGTCACCGTCAGAACTGGTATTGGATTAACCGTAACCGTGGCTGCAGCAGGCAAAGAGAGTACACCTGCTGACTTGCCGATTACAGTTAAAGTAGTTGTTTCCGTGGGGCTGACCGTGATACTGTTTCCGGTTGCACCGGTGCTCCATTGATAAAATGCTGCACCGTAGGCCGTGAGCGTGACAGAATCCCCGGGGCAGATGGCGGCATCGTTGACTGTCACCTCGGGAGGAGAAGGCGCGAGCGGGCATCCTTCCGGAAAATATAAGTCAATGATATTTTGCATAGCAACATTGGCTGCGGCCCCGTGGCTGGAGTTATATTGATTTTTCCACACATTATACCATCCCGACCCGTAGTCAGGATTTCCACCGGATGGTATGGGGCCGGCGAAAAAAGCATAGGCATGCGCCAGAAACTGCGCATTATCTGCAGGAATAATAGATTTGTAGTGTGTCAATCTGTCACAAATCAGTTTGGAGGGCTGCAGATTTTCGGCAAGGATACGCGATTCGAGTACAGCGGGATTTTTAGGCTGCACGCCCCAAAAGTGGATAAGCGGCCGAAGATCAGTACCTGCTGCCCTGGACAGCCTGAGAATACGGCTATCAACTCCGGTCAGGCCATCGGATGGCGTTTGAGCAATATAATCGAGTTGTTCCCGGCGATAGAAAGAATCCAGTACTTCCCAACCGAAGAGGGCTGCTATCTCCACATATTTTGCATAGCCGCGATGCTGGTACCGCACCTCGTCTTTGGTTGTATTGGAAATATCCATGGGATTACCGGCGCGAAAATTGGGTGTTACCATCCAGTTTAGTGCAGCCTGATCCCTGGTTCTGTGCGCCTGATTATCAAAAGATTTGCCCAGTGCCACATCTATGTCAATACCGTAGAGTTGATTGTAAATGGCGGCAGACAGCAGATTAACCGATGCTTCGGCTTCACCCGGGAAATTACTGAACAGTTGTGCATGTCCCATTTCGTGAAACTCCGTTTCCCAGAAACCCGCACCCGGTTTCAGCATCCAGTGGTTCTTGTTGCCATTTTCAACGGTATATGGGTTGTAGGTATTATTGATCTGAGGATTACCGATACCGTATCCTCCAAACATGATATCAACGTCAATCTGGAGGTAGAGTATCGTATTATTTCGAACAGCCGGATATCCGAGCAGCCTGGAAACCACATCGAGGCGTTGGTCCCAGTCGGTCATGAGAGTGACCGGATCGGCATAATTGTAAATCCAGGAAGTGGGTACCTGCATCATGTATTTGTCTGATTCAAAGTCGGCCCAGGGTGCGGGGTTGTGTCTTTGCACATCGAGCCATTCCTGAAGCGTTGTCTGATCGGAATTTTTTGCCGAGAAAAAGGGTGCCGGCACTACATTGGTCAGTTGAATTTCCACAACGCCTTCATCAGCCAGATAGGGTGTTATGATGTAGATACCCCCGCCGAATGGATTCAGTATTTCCGTGATGGTATCGTTGATGGGGAAGGTATTGGTTACACGGAAGAAACGTCTGGTAGGATTACTTCCGGTGCGTTCGAATGTATGGGCTCCTACCAGTATTTTAAATCCCTTGTTTACCAGATGTTCGGGTACCCTGACCCTGCCGAGATTACCCGGAGCGAGGTAGTATCCGGTTGGTCTTCTGGCAGGCGTTGAAGAAAAGGCTGTCCTTTTACCATATTCTGCGGGCATGGACGCATTAATGATGGCAGTGTAGGTAGCGGCCGGGTCAACAGGATTTGGGCACGGGCCGGGAAAATAGTTGGCTGTTTTGAAATATCGGCCAGTAATCATTCCCTTGTATTTTTCAACTTCTTCAGGGAGATAGACATAGTCCATGATACCCTGTTGCACCAGAAACACAGCCCTGACAAGTTCAAAACCATCGAGTGCACCAAAATCATTGGGAAAACTGCCGGTGGTGGCTGCATTCAGGAAAATGGGGCCCTTGAGCGTTTCATAGGCATCTGTTACGGAGAATGCTTCCTGAACAACAAAACTGTCTTTGGCAATAAGAAATATATTTTGCTGGATGGTAGCCGCAATCGAGTTCAGCTGAGTAGAAGTCAGGATATTCGCCCCGGTAATGTGGTTTCTGATTGACTGCATGGCGTTTACCAGCGTAACGGATGATTCTGTTCCGTCTGATATTTTGTAATAACCTGATTTCGGTACGCCGAAAATGGGATCTCCGCCAAAGAAATCGTTGCTGAACGTAACGGTCCCCGTCTGGTTGAACAAGTACTTATACTTGCCGTTGGCACCGTATGCAAGATGACTCTTTGCCGGAAGGGTGAAGGTGCCATTTTCACCGGCACAGTAGGTATAACCGGGAGGGGCCTGTGCCAGCAGGTTTGGGAGACTGAAGAAAGAAGCGGAAAGGCAGATGATGAAGCATGTAAAAATGACTGGATTTCTTTTCATGGTGGTGGTGCTCGAAAGTGGCGGAAAACACTACAATCTGCAAATATAGAACCATGC
>JBEGNB010000391.1:0-3659 GCA_041182785.1 Bacteroidota bacterium | reverse complement strand
ATTTTTTCCTCTGTCGTAATATTAGAAATTTGTGTGTTGTTCTTAATCTGAACAGCATATCTAATCCTTTTTTCATCAAACACATTATTTTTTCAAACAGTTGTTTACTCCGGGTTCTTTTCGCACCGTGTTTTCGGAGCCTCTCACTGGCTGTAAACCACACAACCTTTCCTTAATGCGTTCTTTCTTTCTTTCAAAACTCCTGATACTTTTCATCACAGTATCTGTCAGTGCACAGGATTATCCTGTTTATGACCCTAATTCCATTGATGTACCCTACAAAAAGTTCACCCTTTCCAATGGTTTGCGACTCATTGTCCACGAAGATCACAAGGCCCCTATTGTGGCAGTGAACATCTGGTATCATGTGGGCTCCAAAAATGAGGTGCCCGGGAAATCCGGTTTTGCTCACCTGTTCGAACACCTCATGTTCAACGGTTCGGAAAACTTCAACAAGGACTATTTTCAGGCGCTGGAGGCTATCGGTGGCACTGATCTGAACGGAACCACCAATGACGATCGCACCAACTATTTCCAGAACATTCCGGTGGGGGCGCTCGACCAGGTGCTCTGGCTCGAAAGCGACCGAATGGGTCACCTGCTGGGTGCAGTGGACCAGGCAAAGCTCGATGAACAGCGGGGTGTGGTACAGAACGAGAAAAGGCAAGGTGAAAACCAGCCCTACTCGCGCGGCTGGGATATCATGCAAAAAGCAGCCTATCCGCCGCATCACCCGTATGGCCACACTGTAATCGGTGAAATGGAAGATCTCAATGCTGCTTCCATTGATGATGTACACAACTGGTTCAAGTCGTACTACGGCGCGGCCAATGCTGTGGTAGTTATCGCCGGCGATGTTACTACAGATGCCGTTTACGAAAAAGTACTCAAATACTTCGGCAATATCCCTGCCGGTCCGGTCATTCAGCGTCCGGAAGTGGATGTAGCCAAGCGCACAGGCAGCAAACGCCTGCACTATCAGGATCGGGTGCCCGAATCCCGTATCGTCATCTCCTGGAACACGCCCGAATGGGGAAACAGGGAAAATACAGCGCTGGATGTCGCTGCCTCTGTTTTGTCGAACGGAAAGACCAGCCGTCTTTACAAAAAACTGGTGTACGAAAAACAGATATGTACCTCGGCATCCTGCTTCAACGGACCCTCTGAAATTGGCGGTACCTTCAGCGTGATTTGCAATGTAAAAAAAGGCAAAACGGTGGAAGAAGTGGAGGCTGCTGTGCGCGAAATCTTCGCTGAGTTCATGCAGAATGGCCCGACAGATGAAGAACTGCGCCGCGTAAAGGCGTCCTATTTCGCAGGTTTCATCAAAGGACTGGAGCGCATAGGCGGCTTTGGCGGTAAAAGCGACCTGCTCGCAGAAAACGAAGTTTATGGCGGCACCCCCGATTTCTACAAGACTTACAACAACTGGTTCAACAGCGTAACCGCCGAAGAGACACGCCAGGCAACCCGCAAATGGCTCTCTGATGGCGACATGACGCTTGTATGTGACCCGTTCCCGGAGTATTCCGTTACAGGACAGGAGGCCGACCGGAGCAACGTGCCACCGGTTGATACCAAAGTGGCAGCTTCTTTCCCCGATATTCAGCGCGCAACCCTGAAGAACGGTATGAAAGTAGTACTGGCCCGCCGCTCTGAAAGTCCCACCATATCGGCCAATCTGGTATTCGATGCCGGTTATTGCACCGACAAGTTTGGTGGCAAGCTCGGATTGGCCCGTCTGGCCATGGATATGCTCGACGAGGGTACCAAATCGCTCAACTCCTTGCAGATTAACGAGCGTCTGCAACTCCTTGGTGCCAGTCTGGGCACATCCAGTGATCTCGATAACTCTTATGTAAGCCTGAACGCCCTGAAACAGAGTCTCGACCAAAGCCTCGATCTGATGGCTGATGTGGTACTCAACCCCTCATTCCCCGACGCCGATTTCAAACGTCTGCAGACGCAGCAAATCAGTGGCATACAGAATGAGAAAAAGAGTCCGCAAAGTATGGTGATGCGTGTTATGCCCACCTTGTTGTATGGTGAAGGGCACCCTTATGCCATGCCCATGAGCGGTTCGGGCGAGGAGAATACCGTGAACAGCATCACGCTGGATGATATCAGAGGGTTTCACGGCCGCTGGCTCCGTCCGAATAATGCCACTTTTGTAGTTACCGGCGATATCTCTATCGAAGAACTCGTCGCCAGGCTCGAGAAGCGTTTTGGCGGATGGCAGAAGGCTGATGTTCCCAAAAAGAATATCCCTGAAGTGAAGACTGCGGCCACCACCAACAAGATTTTCCTTATAGATCGTCCGGAAAGCCAGCAAAGTGTTATTCTGGCAGGCTATCTGACGAAACCTTACGGACAAATGGATGAGGTGGCACTTGAGCAGATGAACAATGTACTGGGCGGCGATTTCACCAGCCGTATCAATATGAATATCCGCGAAGACAAGCACTGGTCATACGGTACACGATCCTTTATTCGCAACACCCGCGGACAGCGCCCGTTCCTGGTTTCTGCGCCGGTACAAACCGATAAAACAAAAGAGAGTATTCAGGAGATAGCCAAAGAACTGAATATGTTTGTTGGTGACAAGCAGATAACACAGGCAGAGTTCGACAAAACGAGACAGAATACCGTGCTAAGTATGAGTGGCCAGTGGGAAACCAATGCAGCTGTTACGGGTAGTCTGCTGGACGTTGTTCGGTACAACTTGCCCGACGACTACTGGAAGAAGTACAGCGCGCGCATACAGTCGCTCCAGCTGAAAGATGTGCAATCGCTGGCAAAGAGCATGGTTCAACCCGGCAATGTGGGCTGGTTCATGGCCGCCGATGCTGCCAAAGTCAAGAGCGGTCTGAGCGAGCTGGGTATGGAAGTGATACAGATTGATACCAATGGCAAGGTGGTAGAGAAAAAGCTGTAAATCGTGAAACCGAAGTTTATTTGCCCGACAGGTTGAAAAACAATATTCGTGCAAATACTTAGTGTATAAATTTGCCAGAGGCTGTTCCGGAAGAAAATTTCGCCGGCACAGCCTCTTTTTTGTGACTTTTTCCCTGAAAACACTATCCAAATTCAGAAAAAAGATTGCTAAAAAATTTAGAATAAAAATTTTTGATTGGGGATATGCTTTGAATTATTGTATTTTGTTTGAAATTGCGCCCTGAAAACCGTTGGTCACCTTTGTGGCGTCAAATTTGGTCTGACGGCAATTTTCAAGCATCTTTTATTAAATTGTTAACCAACCATTCTACAAGTATGATGCAAAAGTCATTTACCCTGCTTGGGCGGATGTTTTGGATGATGGCATTTCTGCTGATCACCAATGCATTGCTCGCACAAGGTCGCCGCGTCACCGGTACGGTTGCCGATGCTGATGGCCCGCTTCCCGGCGCAACTGTCGTGGAAAAGGGCTCCACCAACGGTGCCACTACCGATGTGAACGGTAATTTTGCCATTACGGTGCAGGGTAGCAACCCTGTTCTGGTTATTTCCTACACGGGCTATCAGACATCCGAAGTGGGAATCGGCGCACAGACTACTATCAGCGTGCTCCTTCAGCCCAGCTCAACGGTTCTCTCTGATCTTGTCGTAACAGGTTACACTGTTGAGACACGTAAACAGACAACCAGTGCGGTGGCTACTGT
>JBEGNB010000390.1:0-8152 GCA_041182785.1 Bacteroidota bacterium | reverse complement strand
TCTTTCTATTATTGCACCGTGTAATGAACTGTAAAACCATTCAACGTCTTTTTATATGTTTTCTTCGAGGTCCCTATTGTTTGCTTTGATCAGCGTTGCTGTAGTTGCGGGTCTTCATTTGCTGCCTTCTGCAGGTATTGAAATGGATCCCGTTGTGCTAACGGGTGCGCGCTGGTATGCGATCGGTGCATTGAGTATCTACGGCTGGCAGAAGAAGAATCTGAATACCTGGATATTGCTGAGTATGGTAATTGGTTTTGAGGTCGGTCTCGACATGGGCAAGGCTGCCAAAGACTTTGATGTGCTCAGTTCCATTTTCATTCGCCTGATCAAGACGGTGGTGGGTCCCCTGCTGTTCTCCACGCTGGTTATTGCGATTGCCGGTCAGGAGAATGCCAAACAAATGGGTCGAATTGCCGTGAAGGCATTTACCTATTTCCTGATTGCAACATCCATTGCGCTGGTGGTGGGTCTGCTGGCTATTAATTATTCAAAGGCCGGACTGGGTATTACGCCCGAGCCGAGTGATGTGGCGAAGGTGCCTGCCAACGAATTGCAGGCAAGCATAAACAACAAGAAGGGTGAGGTTCAGTTCGAGCTCAACGACAAGGTACTTAGTATCAAGCCGCCGGCCACCAAGCTCGACTGGAAATATACGCTGCTGCACTCTTTCCCCGAGAACGCAGCCAAAATGCTCTACGAAAATGCCATTTTGCAGATTGTGGTATTCAGCCTGATTTTTGGTCTGAGTTTGCGTCAGGTGCACGATCATCACCGAAAAACCATGGTGGAGTGGTGCGAGGGCCTCTCGGAGGTCATGTTCAAATTCGTGGGGTATATCATGTATTTCGCGCCTTTTGCCGTTGGAGGAGCACTGGCCTCCATTATCGGGGATAAAGGTATTGGCATCATGCTCAACCTGGCCAAGCTGCTGGGTACGCTCTACGTTGCATTGTTTGTGTTCATCATACTGGTGTTTTTTCCGGTCATGCTTTTTTTCCGGATTCCGATCAAGCGATTCTTCCAGTCTGTTTACGAGCCAGCTTCGCTCGCTTTTGCCACCGCCAGTTCGGAAGCGGCACTCCCGCAGGCCATGAAAGCCATGGAGAAATTCGGCGTGCCCCGCAAGATCGTATCGTTTGTGCTGCCAACCGGATATTCTTTCAATCTGGATGGCTCCACGCTTTATCTGGCGCTGGCGTCCATGTTTTGTGCCCAGGCTGCCGGACTCACCGATCAGTTTACCTGGGAAAAGCAGCTGGTGATGATGGCTACGCTGTTGCTGACGTCCAAGGGAGTAGCAGCCGTGCCACGGGCGTCGCTGGTTATCCTGACTGCTACAGTAGGTCAGTTTGGTATCCCCGAGTGGCCCATTGCTGTTATACTGGGCGTAGATGCGCTGATGGATATGGGTCGTACTTCCGTCAACCTGATTGGTAACTGTCTGGCCTCCGCAGTGGTAGCCAGGTGGGAGGGAGAATTTGATGATGAGAAAGCAGGAGCCTGAGGGCAGCCTACATCATGATTTCAGCCATCATACAACGCGCCGAACCACCGCCGTAGCGCTCGATCGTGTCAATCGGCACGGCAAGCAGTTGTGTATGGGCCCGGAGTCGGTCAATCTGTTCGGGATTCAGCGATTTGTGCGCTGTTTCCGACATCACCAGAATGCGGTGGCCGGCGCTGTTCTGTACCTGCAGCATGTTGCCAGCAAATTGGTTCATCTGCTCCAGTGTGATATCCACGATTTCTTTCCCGGTGCTTCTGAAAAGTTCTTCCAGCATACTGCGCTCCTGCGAATCGCGCACGCTGTCGAGGCAAATCACTACAAAGGTTTCGCCGAGCGCCATCATGACGTTGGTGTGGTAAATTTCCTGTCCGTTTGAGTCAACGGAGTGAAAAACCACCTTTCTGTAATCCAGTTCCGCACAAAGTTGTTCCAGCAGGTTCGCGCTGGTACGCGGGCTCAGGCACGCGTATGCGAGGCGGTTCCGGTGGTCGAATATGATACTGCCGGTGCCTTCCAGATAGATCCCGTCCTGCTCACTGTTTTCCAGATTCAGGCGGCGTTTGACGGGAAATCCCGCTGATTTCACGAGTTCTATGATATCCTCGCGGCGTTCAATGCGGCGCGAGGCGGCATACATCGGGTAGGTAACAACCAGTCCTTCCTGATGAAAGGTAACCCAGTTATTCGGAAATACGGCATCAGGCCGGGCAGGGGAGGGTGTGTCTTCCGCTACAACGACGTGCACACCTGCACCACGGAGTAGTTCGACAAAGCCGTCGAACTCTGCCAGCGCACGGGTACGCATTTCATCGGCACTCATAGCGCCGTCGCGCGACTGGAAAGCGTTGTTTTCTGCGGTTTCGGCGTTGAAGGCGAAATTGGCCGGGCGAACCATCAGGATGTGTGGTGTTGTCTGAAGACGCATGGTATGTGTGGTTTTATTCGCCGCAAAGGTATGTACTGCACGGTAATCTGCACAAAAAAGGGTCATCGGAGGTACAGTTTGCTCAGGCTTGTTATTTTTGCTCCCTGAAAAAGTACATCACGGATTGTTTCCGATAAAGCAACAAGAATATGTCGAAGAAAAAGGCCTCTGTACCGGCACCCAAACCGGCACCCAAATCCAGACCGGTTGTCTCCCGGACTTCAGAATCGGCGCTGCCCGCCGGCTGGCTCACTTACGCAATTGTCGTTCTGATTATAACTGCTGCCTGCTATTTCCCCAGTTTGTCCAACGGACTGGTAAACTGGGACGACGACCCGAACATCACGGAAAACGTCAACCTGGAAATGGTAGGAAAGGGTGAAAAGTGGGGTACAACCATTTCCAATCTCTTCGATATCAATAAAGGTGCCGTGATTGGTAACTATAACCCGCTGCCTATTCTGACTTTTGCCATTGAAAAGGCCGTCACAGGCGGTGACTTCGACGAAGACTTTGTCAGACTCGTACACACCGACAACTTGCTTCTGCACCTGCTGACGGTGTTCCTGGTCATGCGGTTCATGCTGGTGCTGGGTTTTGGCAACTGGGGTGCTTTTCTGGGTGGACTTCTTTTCGGTATCCACCCGATGCGCGTGGAATCGGTAGCCTGGGCAACCGAACGGAAAGACGTGCTCTTCGCAGTATTTTTCTTCGCTGCCTTGCTTTATTATGTGAAATGGATCCGGCAGGGTATGAGGAATGAAAGCCGGACCGGTACTTATGTACTGATGATTCTTATGGCACTTCTATCGTCTTTTTCCAAGGTGCAGGCTGTAACCCTGGTACTTTCCATGCTGGTAGTAGATTACTGGTTCAGACGGCCGCTTAATATGAAGGCGGTGCTGGAAAAAGCTCCATTCTGGGTTTTGTCACTTGCGTTCGGTCTGATTAACCTCTACACCCTGAAACAACAGGGTTCCACAACCGACGATCTGACCAACTTCAACTTCCTCGACCGCCTGTGTATCGGTGCCTATTCGCTGTGTGTCTATTTGTACAAACTGGCAATCCCGCATCCGATGTCCCCCCTGTATCCGTATCCCAAGCCGCTGCCGGTTACGGTATATCTGGCTCCATTGGCCTTTTTCGGTCTAGCCTACCTGCTCTGGAGAGCCTGGAAAGCCGATAACAGAATCTGGGTGACAGGAAGTCTGTTCTTCTTCTTCAACGTGATGTTCCTCCTACAGATACTCGGTGCCGGTCAGGGCTTCCTCGCCGATCGCTTTACGTATGTACCCTACTTCGGTATGTTCGCCATCGCTGCCTGGTATTTCGAAAAGTCAATGGCCGACGACTCGAAAAAGATGCTCATGCAGGTACTACTCGCCGTGGTGGGTATCGGTTACGCCGTCTGGACAGTAAAACAGATTGCTATCTGGAAAAATGGAGAAACGCTGTGGACGCATGTGATGAAATATGAAAAAGACACCAACTCACTGCCATACTGGAATCGCGGCCAGTTTTACCGCAACCAGTCCGACTACGACAGAGCACTGAAGGACTACTCCAAGGCCATCGAGATTAACCCGAAGAATCCCGAACTGCTGAACAGCCGGGGAAAGACGTACTTCGATATGGCGCTCTCAGGCAAGTTTAATAACCAGCAAAAGGAGTTTGTCGCCAAAGCGATTTCAGACTATACCGAGGCATTGTCAAAACCTGTGGTGAAAACCAAGTCAAGAGCAGAGATGCTCATTAACCGCGGTGCTGCCAATGGCGCCATGGGGAACTACGAACAGGCACGGAAGGATATCTCCGAGGGCCTTGCCATTGACCCGGCCAATAAAAACGGGTACTTTAACCGTTCCATCGTTTACTTCAACCTGCGTCAGTTCGATAATGCGCTGAAGGATTACCAGGAATACCTGAAATACGATCCGAACAACGGCAATATCTGGTACGAACAGGGGATGCTGCTCAGAAGTATGAACAGGAGCGCGGAGGCTATTCCTTGTCTGGATAATGCCATCAGACTTAAACCGGACATGGGTATCGCATACATGGAGCGCGCCCGCGCGAAGGCTCAAAACGGTGACAAGGCCGGTGCACAGCAGGATTATCAGCGCGCCGCCCGACTCGGAATGAAAACCAACGAGCTCGATCAACGGCTCATGGGACAATAAAATTTCGCCTGTTTTCGCCAAAGACAGAAAATCCTGATATGTTTTTAGTTAAAACATCTTTCGGAAACAGGACGGAACGTAAATTTGCAAACTGATTAACATTCACCACATCACCAATGAAACACTATTCCACCTCTTTCCATTCAGGGGGCAGTCCTTGCCCCCTTCGCACCGACTCATCACTAACTTTACCTGCTAACATGAAGAAAGTTCTACCCATTCTCATTACCATGATGCTGGCAACGGTTTCCTTTGCGCAAAACTGCGTCCGGGATTCCTCCATTCTCCAGTCGGGAGCTCTCCTGTCTCCCCCTTACTGGGATACACTGAACAAAAGGTATGAACTCGCTGATGCCTGTATCAATCACCCATATAACCAGTCCATTACAGTCAATGTACCGCTGGCTTTCCAGAATATTCCGCTCTCAAGCGTAACGATTGCCACAGCAGGTGCTGTCAGCAACCTGCCTACCGGTATGACCTACTCCTGCGATCCGCCCAACTGTGTTTTTGCTGCCGGTTCACTGGGCTGTATCCGTTTGTTTGGTACACCTACTGCAGCCAATACAGCTCCCGATACACTGGATCTCGGTCTGACAGTAACGGTAAATACTCTCCTGGGGGGTATTCCGTTGATTTTCCCCAGTCAGCTCCCGGGTAATAACCACTATTATCTGGCTCTCAAGAACGAACAGTGCCTGGTTGGTACTTTCGATCTCAATTCCGACCTTGGCTACGTAAAGGCATCTCCAAACCCGTTCAGTGGTGAAACGACCATTACCGTTGAGTCGCTGATTCCGGGAGAGTTCAACTTCGAGGTTTTCAATATCCTCGGCAAGCGCGTACACGCACGCGTGGTACGCATGGCAGTTGGTGAAAACCAGATTGTCTTCGATGGAAGTGAATTGCCTTCGGGTAGTTATTTCTATAGCCTCGGCAATGTCAATGGACGTATAGCAAGGCCGCTGATTATCGCGCACTGATCCACAGGACAGTTCCAATACAAGGCCCGCTCCGGAAGGTTCTCTCAAAAAAGAACTTCCCGGGACGGGCTTTTTTTTGGCGTGCCGCTGCTGTAACTTTTTCAGAGTTGCTTTTTAAAAGTGCAATAAAAAGCACTTTATATTGTTTTTTAACAAAAAAACCTTACCTTTGTATTTAAAAGAGCAATATAATGCACTATCCGGACATTATCAATATGGTAAAAGTGCGGCGTGATCAGCTGAATATTTCACAGGAAACCCTGGCTGAAATTGCAGGAGTTGGTTTGCGAACGCTCAAGCAGATTGAGCGTGGAAAGGGTAATCCCACCCTGAGCACGCTGTTTAAAATTGCTGATGTACTTGGGATGGAGTTTAAACTTGAAGTGAGAAAACCTGAATGAGAGCGGGATATGTCTTCAGAAACGGAATACTGGCGGGTACCATCACAGAGGTACACCGAAGACTGTTTGTTTTTCGTTATGACGACCGCTATTTTCTCGATCCTGAATTACCCGCTGTTTCACTGACTCTCCCCAAGTCGAGGCAGGAGTATGTTTCCGAATATCTTTTTCCGTTTTTTGCTAACATGCTGAGTGAAGGGGCAAACAGAAAACTCCAGAGCAATCACTGGAAAGTTGATGAAAATGATCATTTCAGCTTTCTGCTTATAACTGCACAGGCCGACACGGTTGGGGCTGTAACGGTAAAACCTGTAAGAGTTTGAAAAACAAGGAGTTAAATAGGGGACGCACACCTGAAAAATTTTTCCCTGCTGGAATCATCTTTTGGCGATTATATACTCAGTCCTGCCTATGACCTCGTCAATACCCGGTTACATGTCAGTGATCTGGATTTTGCGCTAAGTCGTGGACTATTCCATGATAATTTCAGGAGTACTTTCTTCAAAAGGAAAGGGCACCCCGGGAAGGCCGATTTCATTGAGTTCGGACACCGAATCGGGATAAACGGACACCGTATTGATAAACTTCTTGCCACCTTCCAACTGCGGCAACCTTTGGTAGAAGTACTTCTTAACCGCTCTTTCCTGAATGAATCCGTCAAGAAAGGTTATCTCCTAAGGTATAATACCAAAAGAAATTACCTGGAAGGGTGACGGATGAATAAAACATGTACAGCCTCTACCACCTCATCAACCGCTCCATAGCCGCACCCACTTTTTCAATAGATGGTATCATCGCCTGCTCCAGGGTTGAGTTCAGTGGTACGGCCGGCAAGTCTTCAGATCCGATGGTCATGACAGGGGCATCCAGCGAACGGAAGCAGTGTTCCTGTATCCGGGCAGCCAGTGTCTGGGCAAATGAGCCGTTGAGTTGCTCTTCCGTGATTACCAGCACTTTGCCGTGCCTGCGCGCTGCTGCGTACATGGCTTCTTCATCCAGCGGACTCAGGGTCCTTAAATCCACTATTTCCACCTGTCCGGGAAAATGCTCCTGTGCGGCATTCAGTGCCCAGTGTACGCCCATTCCGTATGTGATAACCGCCAGCGATTCACCCCGGCTGATGGCTTTTTCTTCCGCCTCCAGGGCAATACGCGCCTTGCCGAAAGGAACGATATATTCTGCATCCGGCTCTACGCAACGGGCTGTTTCTGTGCCTCGTACCTTGCTCCAGTACAGTCCTTTGTGTTCAAAAATAACCACCGGATTCGGATCGTGCCAGGCAGACTTGAGCAGGCCTTTCAGGTCTGCACCGTTACTCGGATAGGCTATTTTCACCCCGCCGATGCGGGCTACCACCGACTCAACGCTTGAACTGTGGTAGGGTCCCCCGGAGCCGTAGGCACCAATGGGTACCCGGATGACGCAACTGACCGGCCACTTGCCGTTCGACAGGTAGCAGGAGCGGGCTACTTCGGTGAATAACTGGTTCAGTCCCGGCCATATATAATCGGCAAACTGTACCTCCACGATGGGTCGGAGCCCTGTGGCACTCATCCCGGCAGTGCTGCCAATAATAAACGCCTCCTGTATGGGCGTATTGAAAACACGGTGGTCGCCGAACTGCTCGGCTAGTGTGGCTGCTTCCCTGAACACACCTCCGAGCCTGCGTCCCACATCCTGTCCGTATAACAAACATTCCGGGTTCGATTGCATCAGTTCCCGGATAGCATGCAGGGCACAATCCACCATCACTTTAACCTCTCCGCCTGTGGGCTGGCGCTCCCCGCGTTCTTCCGTCAAGGGTGTGGGCGCGTACGCGTGTGTGAAAAGGTCTTCCGGTTTCGGATCTTCAGCTTCCCTGGCCTGTTCGAAGTCCTGCAGGGCTGTCTGTCTGGCCTGCTCCTCCAGTCTTGCCAGTTCCGGCTCCGGGAAGCCGGTTTTCAGCATGATTTGCCTAAGAATGGGGTAGGGGTCGCGGGTTTTGTGCTCCTCCAGGTCATCCCGGTACCATTCTTTTCGGACGCCCGATGTATGGTGGTTGAGCAGAGGCACGCGCGCATGCAGGAGAACAGGACGTCTTTCGGTTCTGATAATATGTATTGCCCGGGCGACTGCCTCCCAGCAGGTTTCGAAGTTATTTCCTTCTATAC
>JBEGNB010000389.1:0-13616 GCA_041182785.1 Bacteroidota bacterium | reverse complement strand
ATAAAATTTTTTGTCCAAATAAATCCTCATTATCAATTACTTAGCTTTGTTCACTCGTATTTTTTTTGCTCATTTCTTGTTTCATAGCTACAGTGGGTGTACCTTTGCGGCCTCAATTCGGAAAAAGAGACCGGGGAACGACCTTCGCCATCGTTCACAACTGCCTGCGGGGCACTTTTTCCTTCATGTTTTTGAAAAATTAAAATTGAAAGAATGAATACCTTGAGCTATCGCACCGTATCCGTTTCTGCCGAGAAGGCGGAACGCAAGTGGTACGTGGTTGACGCTGAAAATCAGGTTGTCGGCCGTCTGTGTGCACAAATCGCCACTGTTCTGAGGGGCAAGAACAAACCCAGCTACACACCGCACGCCGATACCGGCGATTATGTGATTGTCCTGAACGCCGACAAAGTGCGTTTTACTGGCAAGAAGTGGGCACAAAAAGAGTACAAAGACTTTTCACACCACCCGGGTGGTCTGCACGTAACCATGGCTGACGAGATGCTGGAGAAGCATCCTGAGCGCATCATAGAGCGTGCGATCAAGGGTATGCTCCCTAAAACCAAACTGGGCAAGGCCATGGCCAAGAAGCTGTTCGTTTACACTGGTACCGAACACCCACATCAGGCACAGAAACCAGAAGCGATCCGATTCTAATTAAAAAATCATTCAATTTCTCAATATGGAAATGATAAATGCCGTCGGGCGACGCAAAACAGCTGTGGCCCGCGTTTATCTGATGAAAGGAGAAGGAAAAATCACGGTTAACGGTAAAGATTACCGCGAGTATTTTCCTCACCAGCATGTTCAGCACAATGTCACAGATCCATTCGCCACTGTAGGTGTTGAAAGCATCTACGATGTAAAGGTAAATGTTCGTGGCGGAGGCTTCAAAGGCCAGTCAGAAGCCGTTCGTATGGGTCTGAGCCGCGCGCTTGTCAAGTTGAACGAAGAGTTCAGAAAGCCGCTCAAGGACAAGAAGTTCCTTACTCGCGACAGTCGCGCCGTAGAACGCAAGAAGTACGGCAGACCGAAGGCGCGTAAACGCTTCCAGTTCTCCAAACGCTAAACCGTACGGTTCAATCCATTTTCACACTTTAAAATTCGCTTTTGACAATGCAAAAGCCCGTATATAAAGATATGCTTGACGCAGGTTGCCACTTCGGCCACCTCCGTAAAAAATGGAACCCGAAGATGACTCCGTATATCTTCATGGAGCATAAGGGCATCCATATCATTGATCTGAACCGCACGGCCGAGTGCCTCGAGCGCGCTGCTCTGGCTATGAAAACGCTCGCCAAAGGCGGAAAGAAGATCATGTTTGTTGCTACGAAGAAGCAGGCACGCGAAATCGTACAGAAGGCCGCTGAAAGTGTTCAGATGCCTTTCGTAACGGAGCGCTGGCTGGGTGGTATGATGACCAACTTCGCGACGATCCGCAAATCTGTAAAGAAAATGCAGAACATCGAGCGCATGCTGGCGGATACCACGCTGACAAGTATCACTAAAAAAGAGCGTTCTTCGCTTGCCCGCGAGCACGTCAAAATGACAAAGCACCTGGGTGGTATCGAGCAGCTCAATCGCCTGCCTTCAGCAGTGTTTATCGTGGATATCCACCACGAGCACCTGGCGCTGGCTGAAGCCAAGAAATTGGGTATCAAAACCTTTGGTATGGTGGACACCAACTCCGACCCGACGCTGGTTGATTTCCCTGTGCCAAGTAATGATGACGCTTCAAAGGCTATCTCCTACGTGGTAAACTATCTGGTATCTGCCATCAATGAGGGCCTGGAAGAGCGCAAGAGCATGAAAGGCGAAGAAAAAGACGCCGAATAAGCCTTTTCTCACTGATCCGTAAATTGCAATATCACAATGTATAAAGCAACCGCTGCTGACATCCAGAAACTGCGCGAAATGACCGACGCAGGTATGATGGACTGCAAAAAAGCTCTGGAAGAAACAGGGGGCGACTTCCAGGAAGCTCAAGACTGGCTCCGCAAAAAAGGTATCGCCAAAGCTGCAAAACGCGAAGATCGTGAAGCCAAGGAAGGTGTTGTTGTCGCCAAGACTAACGCCAACCACACTCAGGGTATCGTCGTGGCACTGAACTGCGAAACGGACTTCGTTGCCCGCAACGAAAACTTCGTTAACCTAACCAACAGGATCGCTGATATCGCTCTGGAAAATTTCCCTGCGACACTGGCTGATCTCCTCGCGCTGCCTTATGAAGGCAGTGTGTCTGTCGGCGACAAGGTGGCAGAACAGAACGGTATCATTGGCGAAAAGGTTGAACTCAGCCGTTACGAGCCGCTCACAGGCGCTCAACTGCTTACATACAACCACTCCAACAACAAGCGCTCCGTACTGGTCGCTCTGAACAAGGAAGGTGATTCTTTTTCTCAGGCTGGCCGCGATGTAGCTATGCAGATCGCTGCCATGAACCCGATCTCCGTCGGCAAGGATGATGTTGATCAGTCTGTTATTGCCCGCGAAATCGAGGTAGGCAAGGAACTTGCCCGCAACGAAGGCAAATCGGAAGATATGCTCGAGAAAATTGCACTCGGCCGCCTGAACAAGTTCTTCCAGGAGAGCACGCTGCTCAGCCAGAAGTTCGTTAAAAATGGCGACCAGACTGTTGATCAGTACCTGAGGAGTCTCGACAAAGATCTGACTGTCACGGCCTTCAGGCACGTGTCTCTCTGATTCCAAGTTCTGACATCACATACTAATAAACAGCCGGGCGGTATAACCACTGCCCGGCTGTTTTATTGTGCCTGTACTGAGACGATTTTGAGAAGTATCACGGACATGCGCGTGTCCAAAGAATTTTATTAATGAGTCAAAATGACTCATTTTTGCCATTTTCAGCATTATCCCGGCTTGCTCGGCCGCACTTCTATCTTGCTGGGCAGCGTTCTCGGGTTCATTTTGAGCAAATCGGTTACCATCTGGCCGATATCTTCCGGTTGGATCTTCCAGGCATCAGCGGGATTGGGAGTGTGGTTGTTGAAGTGGGTCGCTACTGAACCGGGCATGATGGTCGAACACTTCACGCCCTGTTCGCGCAGGTCGAGCATGACAGCCTGAGTAAACCCTACCAGTCCGAACTTGCTGGCGTTGTAGGCAGATCCTGCGGCAAAGAAGTTGGTTCCGGCCAGACTTGCGATGCTGATGAAGTAGCCTTTCGATTGAATCAGCGCGTCGAGTGCAGCCTTCAGACTGTAGAAAACACCTGTCAGATTGGTATCTATTGTTTCGTTCCACTGTTCCGGTGTCAGTGATGTGACCGGGGCGAAGTGGCCGAGGCCGGCGTTGGCAATGAGCACGTCGAGGTTGCCGAAAGCATCCAGCGTGGAAGCAACAGCCTTTTTCTGGGCTTCGAAATCGCGTACATCGGCTGTGATACCGATGATTTTTCCTGGTCCTGCCTGCGCAAGCCGTGCAACCGCAGCATCGGTTGATTCTTGTGAGCGACTGGTGATAGCTACATTCATGCCCTCAGCCAACATGCATTCGGCAATTCCGTAGCCTATTCCTTTGCTGCCCCCGGTGATGAGGGCCGTTTTTCCTAGTAGTGTATTCATCGCCATTAAACAAATTCATCCGGCAATGGTTGAGGAATCAGTTGCCAATTACGTCGAGTACCCGGTTGAGCTCCGAGTCGTTGGCGAATTTGATGACAATTTGCCCTTTTCCGTTCTGCTCCCTTTTCAGCTGTACCTTGGCACCAAAGAATGCATTCAGGCGATCCTGTATCTCGCGCATCTGGGGCGACATGGGACCGTCTTTTTTGGCTTCTTTTGGCTTTTTGGCATCCTGGTAGCTGGCGATAAGTGCTTCAACGGCTCTTACCGACAGATCGGATTCTATAATCTGCTTGTACAGGGAGTTCCGCATGGCATAGTCCTCCACGCCTGCAAGCGCGCGTGCGTGACCCATACTGATTCTGTTCTCTATCAGCCCCTTCTTGATATCCGGATCGCCTTCAAATTTGAGCAGGCGCAGATAGTTGGTAATAGTAGAACGCTGTTTGCCCACGCGTTCTGACAGCTTTTCGTGTGTCAACTTAAACTCTTCGGAGAGACGGCCGTAAGAGACGGCAATTTCCCATGCATTCAGATCCTCGCGCTGAATATTCTCTATCAGGGCCATTTCCAGGAGTTCCTGGTCGTTGGCCAGACGGATATAGGCGGGCAGTTCTTCCAGTCCTGCGAGTTGGGAAGCTCTGAAACGGCGTTCACCGGAGATAATCTGGTATTCTTTATCCTGAATTCGGCGTACCGTGATAGGCTGGATAATTCCGTGCGCCTTGATACTGGCTGCCAGTTCTTCGAGGGCGTCCTTGTCGAAGGCCTTTCTGGGCTGGCCGCTGTTGGTTTTAATCTGTTCAATCGGAATCATAGCGACTGTGGTAGCCAGTTCGCGTACTACCTCTGCCGGATGTTCTTGTACTGCCTTTTCGAGTTGTTTGGGGTTTCCGAGCAGCGCCTTGATTCCTCCTGTCTCAAATTTTGCTTTAGCCATCTCAGTTCTGGTTTTTTCTCAGGAATTCTTCTGCGAGGTTAAAAAAGTTCGTAGCTCCCTTGCTGGAGATATCGTACATGGCCACGGGTGTGTGCGACATGGGTGCTTCGGCAACGCGGCTGTTGCGGTGTATGATAGTTTCAAACACATAGTCATTGGAACTATTGCGCACCTCTTCCACAATAGCGTTGGCCAGTCGGAGACGGCTGTCGTACATGGAAATCAGAAGTCCTTCCACCTGCAGGTTAGGGTTAAAGCCCTGACGAATCATGTCAATGGTGTTCTTCAGTTTTGCGAGACCCTCAAAAGAGAACATTTCGCACTGAACAGGTATCAGAACAGTATCAGCAGCTACCAGAGCATTGACGGTAATCAGTCCGAGCGAAGGCAGGCAGTCAATAAATATGTAATCGTAGTCGTTTCTGAGTTCACCGACCACGCCGCGGAGGATATACTCGCGGTTAGGCATATTGATCAGTTCAAGTTCGGCACCAACAAGATCAATATTGGAAGGAAGCAGGAACAGATTGGGCGTTTCGGTCGGGATGATTGCCTTGCGCGGGTCAATATCATGAACCAGGCATGTGTACAGGGTATATTCCTCCTCCCCGTTCGTGGGGTGGCCTACTCCCGATGAGGCGTTTCCCTGAGGATCAGCGTCTATGATGAGGACTTTTTTCTCCAGAATAGCCAGAGAGGCAGCCAGATTAATGGCGGTGGTGGTTTTGCCAACTCCACCTTTCTGGTTGGCGATGGTGATGACTTTACCCATATCTTTCAGCATAGAAAAATTCGTTTTGAATTGTGACAATGCAAAAGTACATCGGGCAGTTTTGAAGCGTGGAACATATTTGTAGAAAGTTTTCCCCCTCTTTTCCACAGGGTTGTTAACATCCTGAAATTTATGCCTGAATTGCAGATAAATCACCTGTTTCCGCATATTATTTTTGTCACTATGTCAACAACAGTAGTCGTATTTCTGCCATTATGGCGTATTTTATCTTAAATTCCGGTTATGGAATGAAATGTGTTCATACCGACCTTTCCCAAAGAAACAAGTTCGATTACCTTTGCGTTTCTCAATCGCATAAAACCATTATCAACCATCGGATCTAAAC
The DNA here is from genome assembly GCA_041182785.1 of Bacteroidota bacterium. Taxonomy (GTDB): domain Bacteria; phylum Bacteroidota; class Bacteroidia; order Chitinophagales; family Saprospiraceae; genus M3007. The sequence continues at coordinate 7,974 of JBEGNB010000389.1, read as the reverse complement.
AGTAAACATCGTGCTCGGATTCCTTAAGAATATCATCGGTACCAAACAGGACCGCGACCTGAAACAGTATCAGGCCCTGGTGCTTGAGATCAATAAAAATTATGAGTCATTTCAGTCGCTCTCGCACGACGAGCTGCGCGGCAAGTCTCTGGAGTTCAGGGAGCGCATCAGCGACTATCTCAGTGAAATTGACGCCGAAATAGCTTCTGTAACTCAAAAGGCCGTCAGTGCTGAAGATTTCAACGAAAAGGAAGATCTCTTCAAGGAGGTAGATGAACTCCGCAAGAACCGCGACAAGGCGCTGGAAGATGTGCTCAAACAGATTCTGCCTGAGGCTTTTGCCGTGGTGAAAGAGGCCGGACGGCGTTTCACACAGAATGAAACTATCGAGGTCACCGCCACTGACCATGACCGAATGCTGGCATCCAGGCCCGGCAAAACCTATGTCAGTATCAATGGCGACAAGGCGGTGTGGAAAAACAGATGGATGGCTGCCGGCGGCGAGATTGTCTGGAATATGATTCACTATGATGTACAGCTCATTGGTGGTATGGTGCTGCACGATGGCAAGATTGCCGAGATGGCCACCGGTGAGGGTAAAACACTGGTTGCTACGCTGCCCGCTTATCTCAATGGCGTGGCTGGCGAGGGAGTACACATGGTAACGGTGAATGATTACCTCGCCCGTCGTGACTCTGAATGGGTGGGACCTCTTTACGAGTTCCTGATGCTCACTGTTGACTGTATTGACAAATACCGTCCGCACTCCCGGGAGCGAATCGAGGCGTACCGCTGTGATATCACATTCGGTACCAACTCCGAATTCGGTTTCGATTACCTGCGCGACAACATGGTAACTACCGTGGAAGAACTTGTTCAGCGCAAACACCATTATGCTATTGTGGACGAGGTGGACTCGGTGCTTATTGACGATGCCCGTACACCGCTTATTATATCAGGCCCGGTAACCCGCGGTGCTGAAGATCAGGAATATGTGGAACTGAATCCGACAGTCAGAAGACTCCTCGAAGAACAGACCAAAATTGCCTCCCGATTCCTTGCCGATGCCAGAAAAATGATTGCCGAGGGCAATACCAGTCCGGAGGAGGGTGGTGGTGGCCTCGCGCTCCTGCGCGCGCACCGCGCACTTCCCAAGTCGCGTCCGCTGATCAAATTCCTAAGCGAGGAGGGTATCAAGGTCCTGCTTCAGAAAACCGAGAATGTTTACCTGCAGGAAAATTCCAGGCGCATGCCGGAGGCCGACCGCGAGCTGCTTTTCACTATTGATGAGAAGAACCGGAGTGTCGAACTTACAGAAAAAGGTGTTGAATATCTCTCCTCCTTCAATAACGACCCCAACTTCTTCGTACTTCCCGATATCGGCTCCGAACTTGTACGTATTGGTGCGGATAACGAACTGAGCCACGATGAAAAGGTTTCGGCCAAGGAGCGTCTTTCACAGGATTACGGCGTTAAAAGCCGCAGGGTACATGCTATTCAGCAGCTTTTGAAGGCATATTCGCTCTTTGAAAAAGACAATGAATATGTGGTAATGGATGGTGAGGTGAAAATTGTGGACGAGCAGACCGGCCGTATTATGGAAGGCCGCCGCTACTCCGACGGACTGCACCAGGCCATTGAAGCAAAGGAAAATGTGAAAGTGGGTGAAATTACCCAGACCTATGCCACGGTAACGCTTCAGAACTATTTCCGTATGTACCACAAACTGGCGGGTATGACGGGTACCGCCGAAACGGAGGCCAAGGAGCTCTGGGATATCTACAAACTGGACGTGGTGGTAATTCCGACTAACCGCTCTATCGTGCGTACTGACCACGAAGATCTGGTTTATAAAACTGCCCGTGAAAAGTATAACGCCGTTATTGAGGATATCATCCAGCTCACTCAGGCCGGTCGGCCGGTACTGGTAGGTACCACCTCTGTCGAAATATCCGAATTGCTTTCGCGCCTACTCAAGCTCCGCGGTATTGATCACAACGTGCTCAATGCCAAACAGCACCAGCGGGAGGCAGAAATCGTGGCTGAAGCTGGTCAGGCAAGCAAAGTGACTATCGCCACCAACATGGCGGGTCGTGGTACGGATATCAAACTGGGGCCTGGTGTGAAAGATGCCGGTGGTCTGGCTATTATTGGTACAGAACGTCACGAGAGCCGTCGTGTGGACAGGCAGCTTCGCGGTCGTGCGGGCCGCCAGGGCGATCCGGGCTCCTCGCAATTCTATGTATCGCTCGAAGATTCACTTATGCGCCTTTTCCAGAGCGACCGAATAGCTGGTCTGATGGACAAACTGGGTCACAAGGACGGAGACGTGATTCAGCACTCCATGGTGACAAACAGTATCGAACGCGCCCAGAAAAAGGTGGAAGAGAACAACTTTGGTATCCGAAAGCGCCTGCTGGAGTATGATGACGTGATGAATATTCAACGTGAAGCTATCTACCGCAAACGTCGCAATGCGCTGTTCGGCGAGCGCCTTGCTGTGGATATCAATAACGCATTCATCGCCATCGCCTCCGAGCTTGTACAGGTACACCGCCAGAGTGGCGATTTCGATTCCTTCCGTCTCGATAGTATCCGCCTCATCGGTGTTGACCCCGAGATAGACGCCAACTGGTTCAAGTCTGCTCCCGAAAAAACGGTACTGGCCACTTTCCAGCAGCAGGTTTTTGATCTGTATGAACATAAATCAAAGCAAGTCGGCGAACGCCTGCTTCCTATTATAAAGGATGTCCACGCCAATGAAGGTCACCGATACAAACGTATCGTGGTCCCATACACGGATGGCTCCCTCGGCCTCAATGTAAGTGCTGATATGGAAGATGCTATCAAATCTGATGGTAAAACTATCATGCGGGATGTGGAGAAGGTAGCTACCCTGGCACTTATTGATGATGCCTGGAAGGAACACCTCCGCAACGTGGACGATCTGAAGGAGTCGGTGCAGGGCGCCAGTTTTGAGCAGAAAGATCCGCTGGTAATCTATAAAGTGGAGGCGTACAACCTTTTTGAAGGACTTATTGGCCATATCAACGTCAGTGTGACATCGTTCCTGCTGAAGGGATCGCTCACGCTTCCGGATCAGGATGCCGCCCAGCGTGCCCAGCAGCAGCAGGCAGCTGCCGAAGCTTTCAGAAAGGCTCAGGCCAACCGTTTGCGTACCAACAATCAGCAGCAGCGCACAGAAACACAGGAGGCCGCTCAGCGTGCCGCCATGTCGGCCAGTAACGGACCTGCGCAGCGTGCTCAGCCGGTTGTCAAGGAGAAGGTAGTTGGAAGAAATGAACCTTGTCCGTGCGGAAGCGGCAAGAAGTTCAAGCACTGCCACGGTTCATAGCTCAGGCAACCCGGATGTAAAGAATGATGCGTGGTGTTATTACCTTTGCAGATCTCTGTATAGCGTTCTGTCAACCTGTAATTTACCCATGCTCAATCCTGTTGCCCGGCTGTATCTCCTGCCTGTAGTGTTTATTCTGCACCTGACCACCACAACTGGTCAGGTGGACATGGACGTACTGGTATATGAATCGTCGGTGAAAAAACCTGTATCTGGTATTTACGTGACACTGACCAATACTTCGATTGGCTACAAGTTCACGTCAGTCAGCGATAATCAGGGCAAAACAGTGTTTCGCGGGCTGCCACTTTCTGGTAGTTACGAACTTTCAGTTGCAGAATCTGATTCTTTTTACGCGTCAGTTCTTCCCGGGATCATGCTGTTCAGCCAGACTAGTGCTTCTGTAACGCTGCCTGTATTCAGAAAAAAGGATCTGACGCTGCCCGAATTTACGGTCGGCGGAGCATCCCGGGTTAATGCCCGAAATGCTGAAGTTTCTTCGGTTCTGCGTCAGGAAGAACTGGCTCAGTTACCGGTGGAGGGCCGGGATGTTACCCGTGCACTGCACCGTCTGCCCAATATTGTACAGGCCACCGGTTTTTATCCGGAAGCTCCCAATGTGGGTATCAACGGAGCCAACTCGCTCTATACCAATTACATGATAGATGGTATGGATAACAACGAACAGTTCCTCGGTGGCATGAAATTCAATATTCCGGTGGGCTTCGTGCGTGATATCAGAGCGCTTACGAATAATTTTTCCGCCGAATACGGCCAAACTGGTAACGGTGTTATCAATATTTCTTCCCGATCAGGCAGTAACGAATATTCGGCAGAGGCATTCCTCGTCACGCGCCCGGGTGCAATCACTGATTCACCCTCGCCTTACGCTCAGCGCGACCTGTCGGGAAATCAGGTCAAAGACGGGTTCCGTCGCGAGCAAATCGGCTTCGGCGCGGGCGGACCAATCCGGAAAGATAAGACTTTTTACTACCTGAACGCGGAATTCACCCGCGATCTGAAGGATAATCTGCTTTCCTCGCCAGCGCTGGGCGTCAATGAAACGGTCCCCGGACAGAATAATTTCAACTACTTGTCGGCCAGACTCGACCACCGCTGGAACAAAAAGCTGCAAACTGCTTTCAGAGCGAATCTCGGACTGGTTAATATTGCCCGGCAGGGTGGGGGACTGGATGGTGGTATTACATTCCCGTCGGCGGCCAGTTTTCAGGACAGAAACTCTGCACTGTTTTCGGTACGCAATACCTTCCTCGGAGACGCATTCAAGTCAGAAACAAACTTTCAGTATAGTCGCTTTCGCTGGAACTACGGTCGCGCGGCCAATCCCGGAAGTCCGAATGTCACGGTTCTGGATCCCGGCGGTATCCCCGCTGCACTGCTCGGTCACCCCGGCTATCTGTTTGATGCAGTTGAGAATACCCTGCAGTTCCAGCAGAAACTGAGCTGGTACTTCGACAAACACGTGCTGAAAGCCGGTGCCGAGATTATGTCGGCTGATCACAGCCTGTTTGGCGGCGGCAATCCGAACGGCAGTTATCTGGTGCAGCTCACGCAGGCACAACAGCAGGAGGTGCTGCAAAGAGCCCGCGGAGCCGGACTGGATGTGCAGGATATACCCTCTGATGTACAGGTGATTGCTTACTCTGTGGAACTGCGTCCGGCCTCTTTTGGTGCCAGACACAATATGTATGCGACCTATCTGGAGGATGTATGGTCGGTAAACAGTCGGCTCACGCTGAATATTGGAGTTCGCTACGACCTCGACAACCTGTCGAAAGGTGGTGGTACCCGATACGATCTGAATAATGTAGCTCCCCGGCTCAGTTTCAACTATCGCCTGAATCAGCGGAGCAGTCTGCGCGGTGGATTTGGTCTTTATTACGATAAAATACTGTATGCTGTCTATTCCGACGCGCTTCAGCAAAACACAACCGACAGCGATTACAAGCGCCAGATTACAGCACTGGTAAATGCAGGGATACTCCCGGCAGATACTAGCCCCGATCGGGTGACATTCGACGGCAATCTGTCTGCCACTGCAACACAAGTTGCCTATTTACAGGGGCCATCGTACACCGAACTGCAGGGGCAGCGTGCCGGAGTATTCAGCGGCGAACGCCGTATTCTCAATCCGTCGGGCTATCAAAACCCTGTTACGCAACAGATCGCACTGGGCTATCAGTTTCAGCCCGACAAGGACAAACTCTTTTACGTGGATCTGGTACACAACAATTCCAGATATCAGTACAGACTGCGCGACCTGAATGCACCCTCTGCATGGATCAATGATGATCCGCAGAACGTGAAAATCCGGACACAGGCCGAAGCCGACCTCACCCGGCCAGTAGCCATTTATCCCGGTGGTTATACACTGCTTGGCGGCGATACCGTTCGCGGAGTAGCCCGAAATGTGGTGATGACCGAAACGGCAGGGCAGTCCCGCTACACGGCGCTGAGTGTCAATTTTGAGAAAAACAGGAGCGACGATCGGTATGCCTACCGGTTAACCTATACCTTGTCCCGCCTCGAAAATAACACCGAGGATATCAATTTCAGGGCGATGGATGCCAATGATTTTGACAAAGAGTGGGCTCCCGGCATCAATGACCGTACGCACGTGATCAATAGTTACTTCACGTTTTTCCCGGCAAAAAGATGGTCGCTCACCCTGGCCACCCTCCTTCAAAGCGGACAACCAGTCAATCGTATCCCTGATGCTGTTGTGTATGGCACTACCGACCTCAATGGCGACGGGCGCTCTTTTGGCGATGCATACGTGGGCAACAGCGACCGGCAGCCCGGAGAAACCCGCAATAACGACAGACTGCCCTGGTCCAGTGTATTTGACTTTTCAGGAGCCTGTACACTTCTGGAAAAAGAGAGTAACGTACTGGTATTGCGTGCCGATATTTTCAACCTGTTCAACGCTGTCAACCTGAGCGGGTATTCCAATAACGCCACACAGAGCAATCAGATACAGTCGGGGGCGGTATCATCCGGTGTGCTGGTGCGTCGCAACGCGGGTGCACCCCGTCAATTCCAGTTTTCACTACACCTTTCTTTCTGAATATGCGTGCATCAATCTGGCTACTTACAGTCGTATTGCTGGCTGCTGCCTGTACTTCCGGCAGTCGGCAGGCATCCGGAGAACCTGCGGACACCTGGGAGGGCATATTGAAACAGTCGCGTGGCACTACCGTTTACTGGATGATGTGGCAAGGCGACCCGATGATAAACCGCTATGTGCAGGAGTATGTGGTACCTGAGGTAAAAAGAACGTTTGACATCAACCTGAAGGTCATGTCCGGGCAGGGGAACGAGATTGTAAAGATGCTGATGGCCGAACAGGAGGCAGGAGTTACCCAAAGTGCAGCAGACCTTTGCTGGATTAATGGCGAGACCTTTTTCCAGCTCAGACAGGTAGCCGGACTGTATGGGCCGTTCACCAGCCTTTTACCCGGTATTCAGTATGTTGACCTGGAAAATCCGTTTATAGGTACTGATTTTCAACAAAAAACAGACGGATATGAGTGTCCCTGGGGTAACGTACAACTTGCCGTAATTTATGACACCCTTCGTACGCCTGTGCCCCCGCGCGACCTGGCGGCGCTGGAGCAGTGGATGACCGAACACCCCGGCAAGTTCACTATTCCGTATGATTTTACAGGTATGACTCTGCTTAAATCCTGGATGATAGCACTTGGCGGGAGCAGTGATGTACTGGACGGGCCATTTCGGGAGGATTTGTACCTGAAGCTGAGTGAGGAGCTCTGGAGTTATATCAACCGAAACAAGGCCCTGTTCTGGCAAAAGGGAGCAACTTTTCCGGAGAATCTGGCCTCCATGCACCGGATGTTTGCCAACGGGGAGCTGGATTTCACCTTTTCCAACAACCATCATGAGGTGGACAACAAGATACAGCAGGGTGTACTTCCGGGTAGTGCGCGCGCATATGTGTATGACGCCGGCACCATCCGCAACTCGCATTATCTGGGTATTCCGGCAAATTCAGTTAACAAGGCCGGCGCGATGGTTGTTATAAATTTCCTGATTTCACCGGAGGCTCAATTGAAAAAACAGGATCCCGGAGTTTGGGGCGATGGCACCGTGTTATCGGTTGACCGATTGCCGGATGAATGGGATAATCAGTTTGCACAGGCGCGCGTGCACTCTCACGCGCCTGACCCCGATACACTTGCCGGGCGGGCACTGAAAGAACCCTCACCGGAATATATGCTTCGCCTGTACAAGGATTTCAGAACACACGTTATAGAGCAATAGATGCTGGTCAGTTACCGAGGCCTGTTTTACAGCGTTTCGCTGCTCCCCTTGCTGGCGGGTTTAGCCTATGCGCTGGCCTGCAGTCTGGGTATGGCTGGCAGTGGTGCTCCCGAATTCACAATCGGGTACTGGCAACAGGTACTGCAGTCTCCGGAAACCTGGATATCCCTGTTTCTGAGTCTGTCAGTATCGCTGGTGGCAGTGCTCATCGCCGTGCCGGTGGCGCTGATACTCGTATTGTTTTACTCTGAAGCCCTCGAAAACCGCGTTATCCGTTATATTCTGTTCCTGCCTGTTGCCATCCCTCCTCTCATAGC
>JBEGNB010000388.1:0-27098 GCA_041182785.1 Bacteroidota bacterium | reverse complement strand
CTCCAGGCTGATCATGGTGGCCAGCAGATTTCCGGCCCGCAGATACATAGTGCCTATTCCTACAGAAGTTCCGAGTTCGAGGATAGTGCGCGGAGCCAGCCAGTCGGCCAGCCTGAACAGCATCCGGCCCTGGGAGGCAGCGCTGGCTGCGTTACGCGTGATTTCAGATACCCGTCGCCGCCGGTTCTTCCCCGTACCAAAATCCACAACATCGGCTTCCGCATCACTCTTGAGCAATTCCCGGCGAATCCATTCGATTTCCCCGAAAGCGTAGTAGAAACGCCTGTCTTCCAGCACCGCTTCGGTGAGCTGAAAAACGAACGGAGAGTGTACCTGGTACCGGGTAACGGCCCTGCGATAGAATCTGATCCATTGCCTGACACGGAACCAGGCTGCTGTCTGAATACCCGCCATTATTGCCGTAACAGTTTTGCAACTACCACCAAAGTAGTTACTTTATGGTTAAAATACATTTAAATCGTCAGTTTAGAGAAAATCTGCTGAATATTGAGCCGTTAAAATGCAAACAAAACGAGACAAAACCGAACGTATCATGAAATATTGCATTTCAGTCTTTACAATTGCTGCTTTTGCGGCTATTTTTATTCCCGGAACAATCCATGCGCAGTCGTATAACACAGCTGCAGGTATCCGTGTGGACAAGGGCTTCAACTTTACGGCTCAGCAGTACATCGCCGATAACTGGACTGTCGAGGCGATGTTTCACACACCGATAGTCACCAAAAACGTGGGTATGACCTTTCTTGCTGAAAAACATTTCAAGGTGATTTCCCGGGGCTTCAATTTTTACGCTGGTGGTGGTCCTCACTATTACTGGCAGAAAGGTGCCAATGGTGAGAGTGCCGACCCTTATCGCAACGTGTTCGGGTTGTCGGGTATTGCCGGACTGGAACTCTCTCTGGGTCGCTTCAACTTGTCGGCCGATGTCAAACCCGAGTTTCATCTGAGCGGCGATATTTCACGTGTCTTTTCCTGGAACGGGGTAGGGGTGTCTTGTCGTTATATTATTGACAAGCGGGAACGCAAGAAAGACTGGGACGTCAAGGTGAAAATCAGGAAACGGAAGGCCTGAGCCCCCGGAGAATATTTTTCACCATAGCAGGTCCCTGATAAACAAGACCGCTGTAAACCTGCACCAGATTGGCACCTGCTTCCAGTTTTTCGCGGGCAGAGGCTGCGTCTTCAATACCGCCGACCCCTATAATTACGGCATTTTCGCCCAAATTTGAGCGGAGTCTGCTGATAACCCGGGTTGATTGCTCCTTGAGCGGGGCTCCGCTGAGTCCTCCGGCACCAATTTCGTCTGTCACACCGGATGGTGTTTTCAGGTTGTTTCTCGAAATGGTGGTATTAGTTGCTATCACACCGGCTATTCCGGTTGATCTGACGATATCGGCGATATCATCGAGTTGCGTATCGGTCAGGTCCGGAGCGATTTTCAGCAGAATGGGTCTGGGGGCACTTTTGGAGCGGTTTTTTTCCTGAAGCAGCATCAGCAGTCTGGTCAGAGGCTCTTTTTCCTGGAGTTCGCGCAGGCCCGGGGTATTGGGAGAACTGACGTTCACCACAAAATAGTCCACCCACGGGAACAGTGCCTCGAAGCAGGTCAGGTAATCCTGTTCGGCGCGCTCGTTGGGAGTAATTTTGTTTTTTCCGATATTCCCTCCGATAATGAGCTTCGTGGATTTATTCAGTTCACGCCATTTTTTCAGGCGGGCAACCAGTGCATCGAGGCCCTCATTATTGAAACCCATTCTGTTTATCAGTGCCCTGTCGGCAGGTAACCGGAAAAGACGGGGTTTGGGATTTCCATCCTGAGCGACGGGAGTGACAGTGCCCACTTCTATGAATCCGAAACCAAGACTGGCGAGGGAAGTAATATGCTTTCCGTCCTTGTCGAAACCAGCTGCCAGGCCAACCGGGTTGGGAAACCGAAGACCCATGACGCTGGTAGCCAGCGATTCGTCGTTCGAGCAGAACTGCTGCTTCAGGAAAAAGTTAACGGGTGGAATGGCACAGGCTGCATCGAGCAGTTTCATGGTAGCTTTATGTGCCTTTTCAGGGTCGAGGAGGAAGATGAGCGGCTTGAGAAAGTGGTACATGGATGAGAAGTGTTATTCGTAACCTTTAGCCTGGAGGCGGAACAGTTCGGCGTATTTACCGCCTTTATTGAGCAGTTCTTCATGGGAGCCGATTTCCTGGAGTTGTCCGTTTTCGAGGAAAAGAATACGGTCGGCCATCCGGACGGTTGAGAACCGGTGAGAGATAAGAACAGCCATTCGTTCGTGCATCAGTTCTGAGAACCGGACAAAAACCTCATGTTCGGCGCGGGCATCCAGTGCTGCGGTAGGTTCGTCGAGGATTACCAGCTGGGCTTCGCGCATGTAGGCGCGTGCGAGCGCAATCTTCTGCCACTGTCCGCCGCTCAGATCAACACCGCCGGCAAATCGCTTTCCGAGCATCTGCCGGTATTTTTCTGGTAATTTTTCGATCACATCATTTGCCAGACTTTTTTGTGCCGAGTCTTCGATACGCGGGATGTTGAACTGTTCTTCGATATTACCGATAGCTATGTTTTCGCCTGCGTTGAACATAAAGCGCACGAAATCCTGAAAAATAATACCTGTTTCCCTTCGGAGGTCGTCGGGGTCATATTCGCACAATCGGACACCGTCGAGCAGAATTTGACCTTCAGACGGTTCGTACAGGTGGGCGAGCAGTTTGACGAGCGTAGTTTTCCCGGCGCCGTTTTCGCCAACCAGCGCCAGTTTTTCGCCGGGTTTCAGCGTGAACGAAAGGTTTCTGAGTGCCCACTGATTTGTTTCCGGATACTTGAAGCCTACATTTTCGAATCGGAACCCTTCCCGTATTGGTCTGGGTGTTTTTCTTTTGCCCCGGTGCGTGGCCGAAATAGGTTTCAGTGCCAGAAAATCGAAAAAGTCCTGCAGATAGAGGGCCATTTCAGCAATTTTTGCAAATCTGCCCACGATTTGCTGGAGTAGCGACTGAAGCCTGCTGAAAGATCCTGCCAGAAAAGTGAGCGTCCCTAGTGTAATTATACCTGCCACGGCCTGACCGGCCACGAATAAATAGGCAGCGTAGTAAGACAGCGCACTGATAACAGAGAGCGTTGCACCCCAGGATGCGCGTTTGATGGCAAGTTTCTGATTGACGAGATAGTATCGTGCGGAGATACTTTTGAACCGGTCGGAGATGAAATTTTCGAGGCCGAAAATTTTGATTTCCTTGGCGGTTTCATTGCTGGCGCCAATGTATCGGAGGTAGTCAATTTCCCGGCGTTCGGGCGTCCATGATCTGGAGAGTGAGTACGACTCCTGATTAAAGCGCGTTTCACTGATAAACAAAGGTATGACAGCAATCACGAGAATCAGCAGAAGCCATGGATTGACAGTAATCAGGCCTGCGGACAAGACGATGACTGCGATCAGGTCCTGAGCCTGAGAGAGCACCATACTCATCAGTGCGGTACGTCCGGCTGTTTGTGTTCTGGCCCTTTCGAGTTTATCATAAAAGGCGGCATCCTCGAACTGGAAGAGATCGAGCGTAGCGGAGTGCTGAATAATCCGGACAGAGGAGTCGTTGTTCACGAGGTCACCGAGCAGACTGTCGGTGAGTGTAATTGCTCTGCCGACGAGGTTGGACAGGATTGCCAGCACACATTCCACGCCAATCCAGAAGAGTAGCGAAGCCGGCACGCCGGGGAACGGTACGGATGGTGGCTGGTTACGGATGATATTCAGCAATTCATCAATAATTTCTTTTCCTGCATAGAGTATTCCGAGTGGCAGGGCGGCCTGAATCAGGCGGAAGAAAATATTCCAGAGCGTGAGTGCGGGGCTCACATTCCAGATCATCCGGAAGAACCTGGGCAGGTTTGCCAGCGACTGGAACTGCTGTTTTACGGGAGAGGGGTCTTCTTTTTCCATATCAGAGCATTTTTCGCTTTTGCATTAACCAGTAAAGGATTCCGGTGAACACACCTGTGAAGAGGATTGTAGCGTAAAATGCAGTGGGATGTTCGGGGATACCGTTGGGGATATTCATACCAAAGAATGAAGAAATAAGCGTTGGAACCATGAGTACCACCGTAATAACCGTGAGTCGGTGGATTACAATGTTCAGGTTGTTCGAGATAATACTCGAGTAGGCGTCCATGGTGCCGTTCAGGATGTTTGTGTAAACATTGGACATGGAGAGCGCCTGGGAGTTGTCAATGATGATATCCTCGAAAAGATCGGTCAGGTCTTCATCGCCATTGATATGCAGGAAGTCGGTTCGTTTCATCTTCATTTTCAGCAGTTCGTTTGCGTTGAGAGAGTTGACGAAGTAAACCAGACTTTTTTCGATGGATAACAGTTGTTTCAGCTCGTTATTGCGGCTGCTGTTGAGCAGTTCCTTTTCCATTCTGTTTCTGCGCAGGTTCAGTGTTTTCAGGCAGGACAGGAAGTGATATACGTTTTGTTCCAGGAGCTGGAGAACAAAACGTTTTTCATCGGCCGGATTGAAGTCGCGTATATTATTGTTCAGGAATTGCTCGAGTACCGGAGATTCAAATGCCGATACGGTGATGACATGTTCAATGGTGAGGATAATACCGATTGGTACGGTGATGAAGTAAGCCTCGTTTTCTGCGGAGGCATTTTTGTTTTTAACGGGCGTGTTGATGAGGATGAAGCGTATATCTTCATCTCTCTCGTAGCGCGCGCGCTCGTCCAGGTCGAGCGAGTCGGTCAGGAATACCAGATCGAATCCGAAGCGTCGGGCGAATTCTTCCAGTTCATCGGGGTTGAACGGGGGCGACAGATGCACCCAGCAACCCGGATCCGGTTCTGTTAACTGGATCAACTTTCTTTTTTCTCGTGTGAAGTAGCGAATCACTGTCCATCAAAAAATGGGTTACTGAACGGATATTATTTCGGCACAAATTTACGCCTTTCTCCCGTTGAAAACTGCCGTTCCGTAAATTTGATACTGTTTTCGTGAAATCAACCGAAAAAGGGTGACCAAAATCACCCTGCATGTCTGTCTGTGTCCCTAATTTTGCTCGGTCTTCATGACACATTGTAGAAAAAGTTCATTTCAAGATTATTCTGTGTTTTTTTTAAAAACTGGAATATTCTGAAGAAGGCATGAAACTATTTTTACGTTTCTATCGTTAATCTGTCTTTAATCCCTTCGGTTTCCCGGTGCGTCCGATGTAATATCGTCTGCATTCTTTAATCCATGAGGTAATTGTCTATAAACCGCACGCTTCATGCCCGGCCATGAAAACGGTTTTTTTCAGCAACTATCATTACCTTAAACTTTCCCGCCTATGTTTACCCGAGTGAAGCATTCATTGTTTTTCACCCTGGCATTATTCCCAGCCGTTCTTTCATCCCAGAAGCCGGCAGAGGCAGCCATAAAAGTACTTGAAAACGGCCAGAAACGTTATGTTATCTCGGCCGAGAGTCAAAATCAGATCGTTGAACTCAAACAACTTCAGGTTGGAGAGGCGTACGTTCTTGTAATACCCCCTGATTTTGCAACCGGCACCTGTCTCCCCGACATGTCGGTCATCGAGCCTACTGCCATACAGCTTTCCTATTCATCTGACCTGCGTTCACTGCGCTTCAAGGCTGTTTCCTCAACAGCCAGAATCAGGTTCCACTATCCTTGTACCTGGCCCGGTAACAGTCCTCCAAGGCACTATGTATCCCTGAGCTGCCTTACTTGTCCGAAGAAGGAGAATACTTCCGCTTTAGCTGAATCCACTACACTTGGAGTGGAGACTGCCGGCCTCGAAGAGTTGGTAAAAGACATCTTCATAGGTGGTGATTGCTTCGATGTTTCCAATATCACTATGTTTGGAGGTGGTAATCAGGTTGGGAAGTTCTTCAGTGGAGCGACCAGTATAGGTTTTAACAGCGGAATCATGCTTGCAACAGGCGATATCGGCGTTGCGCCCGGTCCCAATGATCAGGACGGAGCCGGTGGCGGTGGTAATGGCAGCACGGATACTGATCTGACTACTATTGCTACCGGACCGATGTTTGATGTGAGTACCATAGAGTTTGATTTTACACCCACACAGTCTGTACTCACATTTGAATACGTGTTCGCATCGGAGGAGTACTGCGAGTATGTAAATACGCAGTTCAATGACGTATTCGGGTTTTTTATATCCGGTCCGGGTATCAACGGAGTCAAAAATCTGGCTACCATAGGCAATTCGGTTCCGATTACCATCAATACCATCAACCATATTACCAATTCTGCCCTGTATGTACACAATACTCCTCCAGGTGAGGATAGAGACAACTGTCAGGACGGAGGTATCTCGGGTGGTCTGCCTCCGGCAACACCATCACTGAGTCAGGCTACCCAGCAATGTGAGTTCGACGGTTTCACACGTCGTATGACAGCTACTATACAGGTGGTTCCCTGCTCTACGTACCACATCAAGCTGGCAATTGCGGATGTTGGCGACGGACTTTTCGATTCTGCTGTATTTCTGAGGGCTGGTTCATTTGCCGGTGGCGGAAATGCTTCCATCAAGTGGGTGGTAAACGACGATCCGGCCCTTAGTGAAGTTACAGAGGGCTGCGGTGATGTGAAAATTCTGGTTGACAGGCTCGGGGCCAATTTTGCCAATCCACTGACTGTTCCATATACTATAACAGGCTCAGCTACATCCGGCTCCGATTTTACTCCTATTCCCGGGAGTATCACTATTCCTGCCGGACAAGAGCAGGTGCTTTTCCCTGTCAACATTACCGGAGACGTACTGCTTGAAGGTGCCGAGACTATTATTCTGACGCTGAACAACGCCTGCTCGTGCCTGCATCCGCAGGAAATACTGACAATCCTCGACCAGAAGCCGCTGATTGTCAAATCTGATACTGTTTCAGTTTGTGGACCGAGTGCTCTGGGAACCGTGGGTGTGACTGTGGAAGGAGGCAAGATGCCTTACACTTACAAATGGAGTACAGGTGGTACGGAGGAAACCATGTCAGCTACAGTTAACAACAGCAATACTTATACGGTTACTGTCACAGATGCCTGTGGTAAGACAGCCGTTTCTTATGCCCGGATCAATGTAACAGCTCCCCCGAGTGCCAAATTTTTGGCTTCAGCACCGCAGTTGTGCCCCGGGCAAACGGCTGCACTTCAGGTAGGTCTTGCAGGTGATGGCCCTTTTCAGCTGCAGTACACCCTGAACGATGATCATCAGACTCCAATTGCAGGGGTGAGTGGAAATCCATATCTGTTTCAGGTCAGTCAGCCGGGTGTTTATACACTGACAGGTGTGGTTGACTCATTTGGATGTGCAAGTGCCGCCACCGGGTCCATAAACGTAGTTCCTTCGGATCTGTCAGTTAGTGCGGCATCAACCAATCCTTCCTGTCCACTTTCGACAGATGGAACAATCACAGTGTCTGTATCGGGCGGTGCCGTTCCTTACAAGTACGACTGGACTGGCAGTACGCCGATAGGAAATATGTCGAACCCGATGAATCTTCTGCCCGGACAGTATCATGTTACGGTTACCGATTTTTGGGGTTGTACACAGACAAACACTGTGGCGTTGGTAGCTCCCAATGCAATTACGCCATCAGCTGCAGTTCAGGGGGTAACCTGTTCTGCACCATTGGCCGGCAGTGTTGATCTGAATGTAACCGGGGGGGTACCACCTTTCAAGTATAACTGGTCGAATGGAAGTGCAGCTCAGGATATTAACAACCTGGGAGCAGGCAGCTACCTGGTTACAATTTCTGACGAGGGTGGTTGTTCGGCAATCTATACGGCAATTATTCCAAGCAACACCATACCCCCGGTGGCAAGTGCTGTTTCTGCGGGTACACTGACCTGCGCGGTAAATTCAATTTCACTGGATGCCAGCGGCACTTCTACGGGTACTGAATACACCTACCAGTGGACAGCTTCACCAGGCCATATTGTAAGCGGTGAAAAAACACTTGCGCCTGTGGTTGACGAGGGTGGCAACTATACACTTTTGGTAACTAATCTGGTAAATGGATGTACCTCTCAGGTTACAGTTCCTGTGGTGCCCGATATCGCTCTGCCGGTAATCAGTGCCGGTACAGATGCCGCAATTACCTGTCTGGCGGATACTGTGACACTGAACGGCAGTATTATTTCACAGGGAACCGGTTTTGTTAGTCGCTGGACAGCAACCGGCGGCGGGGTTATCATTGGCTCTGATCTTGCGCTGGATATGAGGACTGCATCGGCAGGCGATTATACTTTGGTTGTCACCAACACAAATAACGGATGTACGGCGACCGATAATGTAACCGTTTCTCTGGATAACAATCCGCCGGTACCTGGCACGAAAGGCGCCCGGATTACCTGCATCATGTCAAATGTAATGATTAATGGTGATACTGTTGAAGTGCCAGACCGCACGTACACATGGAGCGGCTGCCAGCAGTGTAACATCCTGATAGGGAAGGAGACCCGTACTCCCGTGGTGAACGCTCCGGGTATATATACGGTTACGGTAACAGACAATAGCAACGGATGTACCAGTATTGCGGAGGTAGTTGTAACTACTGATATCGTTCCACCTGCAGCCGAGGCAACAGTACAAGGTGAAATCACCTGTACCAATTCGAGTGTTACCATAAATGCTTTTAATACCATAAATCAAATGTACCAGTGGCAGACGCCTTCAGGACAGATGATTATGGGCCCTTCGATACAGGCAACCGTACCGGGCACCTACAAACTGACCGTTACGAATCTGATAAACAGTTGTACTGCCAGCACGACTGCCGTGGTAATGGCTGATCTGGCCTATCCGACTGCAGATGCAGGCATACAGCGTACGCTTACCTGCGCGCAGCAAGCAATTGAACTGAACGGAACCGGGTCAGGTGCCGCTGTTCTGACTTATGCATGGACAACAACCGATGGCTCAATTGTACCTCCGGCGAATATTCCCAACCCTGCCGTAAATGCTCCGGGAATCTATAAACTTGTGGTTACCAATCCGTCTAATGGTTGCTCTGCCTCGGATCTGGTGATGGTATCCCCTGATACAGATCGTCCGGAGGTGAAGATTTCAACACCGGGTGAGTTGAACTGTATGACTACGGAGACAGTACTGAACTCGGATGGTTCCTCGACAGGAACTGCTTTCTCATACGTCTGGAGTGGACCCGGTCTTGTTTCTGTACCAACTATGCCCGATGCCACCGTTAATCTACCCGGTGAATACACTCTTGTGGTAACCAACGGTGCCAATGGTTGTACAAACAGCATGTCGGTTAGTGTACCACAGAATATTACAGCGCCACAGGCAGACGCAGGAAACGATACCATTATTAATTGCAGAGAAACAGAGGTTCGGATCGGAGGCTCCGGAAATCCGTCGGCTCAGTTTCATACATTTGAATGGAGCGGTCCCGTATTGATTCAGGGTGAGGCGACGACCTGGGTAAATCAACCCGGAACTTACGTCCTGACGGTTACAAACACAAAAAATGGCTGTACATCTACAGATGCAGTGATGGTTTCAGAGGATACCACTCCGCCGCAGGCAGATGCAGGACAGGGTACTGTACTTACCTGCAGTTTACCGCAGTACACCTTGCAGGGGTCGGGTAGTACAGGGCCGCAATACCAGTACAAGTGGTTCGGTTCAATCAGTGCTCCAACACCTTCTGACGTACTGAATCCTCAGATAAGCGTTCCGGGGATTTACACTCTGATGGTTACAAATCTGATGAATGGCTGTATCGCTACGTCATCGGTTACTATCACCCGGTCGGTCAATAATCCGGTGGCTGTTATTGCCACGGTTCCGCAACTAAACTGTGAAACAACGGAAAGAATACTCAATGCTGCAGGGTCTAGTGCGGGAGTTAATTACACATACCAGTGGGCTTCTTCGAACGGTGGCAACATCCTGAATGGTGATAACACACTTGCGCCACGTATTGATGAACCGGGCACCTACACGCTGACTGTGACGGATCAGACCAACGGCTGTACACAAACGGCTTCAGTGGTAGTGGGAGAGGACATTGATCATCCAATTGTCAATGCAGAACCCGACACAAAGTTAACTTGCAAGATGACGGAAGCTCTTCTTGGAGGATCCGGTATTCCATCAGGTCCACGTTACAAAGTGGAGTGGAGTGGGTCCGTTTTCGAAGTAAACGGCATGGTTTGGACAAGCCAGCCCGATACCTTCACAGTTACCGTTACAGATACGGTAAACGGTTGCCAATCTGCCGACAAAGTGATAGTTACGCAAGATATAGCCGCTCCGTATGCTGTTGCCGGTACTGGTACCATACTGACGTGTCTGATGCCTGAATATGAGCTGCAGGGATCAGGCAGTACAGGTGACCGGTTTGTCTATAAATGGCTGGGCCCGGGCAATGCGCCTGAACTCCCCGGCATATTGAACCCAACAGTGAACATACCCGGCGTTTATTCCCTGATGGTTATGGATACGGTGAATGGTTGTGTAGCTACTTCACCGGTTACTATTTCACAATCGCCCAACACGCTGACAGCAGTAGTCGCTCCGGTTCCGCCACTTACATGCGAAAGAACACAACTGACACTGGATGCAACCGGTACAAGCACCGGTGCAGGCTTCACTTATCAGTGGACATCACCGAACGGTAGTCAAATTGACAATGCAGCCAATACACTTGCCCTGCAGATTGACGAACCCGGAACCTACACGCTTATGGTGACCAATCCCGATAACGGCTGTACACAGGCTGCGTCCGTTACTGTTGCTGAAAATACTGTATATCCAGTCATAAATGCAGAGGCAACCGAGGCTATTACATGTTCAAATCCGCAGGTTACCCTTTCCGGTTCCATACAGTCCCCACTGAACAACTGGTCTGTATCCTGGGTGACACCTGCGGGAGATACTATTGCGAATACGCTCACTCCGACAGTTACTGCCGGAGGAACTTATAAGATAATCGTCAAAAATCTTGAAAACGGCTGTGCAAGCACGGATACTGCCAGTGTAGAGGTGAATCATGTGCATCCTGATGCACATGTAGCTACGCCTGCAACACTTACTTGTACAGTAAAGTCTGTAAAACTTGATCCCGTTGGAAGCAGCACCGGGAATGTCAAGTACTTATGGACTACCAACGATGGCCATTTCATCGAACCGATTAATCCCGCTATGCCCGAGGCAGACAAGCCCGGCGCATATACCCTGCTGGTAACTTACGAAAGTAACGGTTGCACTGCTTCTGCGACCGTTACAGTACCACAGAACATTTCGTATCCCGAAGCCAATGCAGGGGTTGGCGGTATGCTGAACTGCCATGTTGCAACTGTTTCGCTGAGTGAAACGACAACGGCTCAGCACGCTGTATGTCAGTATGAATGGACCACCACAAATGGCTCCATACTGCCTCCAGCCAATGTGCCTAATCCTGCAGTAAATGCTCCGGGCATATACAAACTTGTTGTTACCAACCCGGTGAATGGCTGTACTGCTTCCGACGAGGTGGTGGTGATGTCAAATACGCAGGCCCCCTTTGCTGCAATTGCCACATCCGGTGAAATTACCTGCCAGCAACCACTTGTAATACTGAATGGAGATGGCTCTCAGTCGGGTCCGCATATTCAGTATGACTGGACAACTACAGATGGACGGATCGACAGTGTTTCGGGCAGCAAATGCGTGGTTAGCAAGCCGGGTATGTACACGCTCCATGTTAGCAATACAAACAATGGCTGTACATCGGAGCGAAGTATCGGAGTAAATGAAGATATCAGGCGTCCTGATGTTGATGCCGGAATTTCCATGTTGCTGGGCTGCTCGGATGAAACAGTCCAGCTGAATGGAACTGCATCTTCCGGTCAGAGTTATCAGTATCAATGGTCCACCAGTAATGGAAATATTGTTTCCGGAGATGCTTCTCTGACACCCGAGGTAGATGAACCGGGGTTGTACACACTGTCGGTAAACAACCGTATTACCGGTTGTAAAAATTCTGACACCGTGAGCGTGCGTGTGAATATTCCGACGGATATTGTTCTGGATCTGAAGCGCCCTGGTTGCAAAGGTGACGACGGGATTATCAGTTTCCTCGAGGTGAAGGGCGGTACTGATCCGTACACGTATTCTATTGACGGTGGTCAGACCTTTGTTCAAAAAGTTGACTTCTCCGGTATTACACCCGGAACCTACCGTCTGTTTATTCAGGATGCCATGGGTTGCGAATATGGGGAAAATATAGTTGTTCCACAATTGCCGGCTCCAACAGTGACGCTGCCTTCATATGTCGAACTGGTGCTGGGCGATTCGCTTGCGTTGAACGCTGCGCTTCCATTCGGTTATCCTGTTTCACTGATTGAAACAGTAATCTGGGACCCTGTGGAAGGACTTTCCTTCAAAAGCCAAAGTATTCAGGATTTGCTTCGGCCGACGGCCATGCCCTTCAGTTCGAAAGAGTACACCGTGACGGTAGTCAGTAAAGATGGCTGCGAGTATCGGGACAGTGTACTGATACGAGTGGATGATGAAGAGCGCGTTTACGTGCCCAATGCATTCTCTCCATGGGATCAGGACGGCGAAAATGATGTTTTCATGATTTTTGCCGATGACAAGCAGGTACTGCAGGTAGATCAGTTCCAGGTTTACGATCGTTGGGGAGAAATGGTCTTTTCAGCATCTGATTTCCAGCCAAATGATCCTTCCTATGGTTGGAATGGTTTTCATGGCGGGAAACTGATGCAGCCCGGTGTGTATGTTTATTATATTGAAATCAAATTGATTGATGGTCGCAAGTTACTGTTGAAAGGTGACGTGACGCTGGTGAGGTAATTGCACTTCACGACGTAATGCGGAGGGGGTATCTGTTGCAAATACGGATACCCCTTTATATTTGTACCTATGATTCCCTGGATTTCACACGGATTGTCAATCTTGTTGTTGTGCATCACAGCGACAGTCTCTTTGCTGTTCTCAGGCGAATCGCTCATGCATGGACTGCTATATATACTGATATTGCTGATTTCTGAGCGGCTGACCGGCATTACTGCATATGGTTGCCGGGCCGACAGCAGAGGCTGGTTCACCGGGGTTTTTCTGGCTTTGTCACCTGTTCTGATGACATCAGGTCATGAATCTGTTGAGCGTGTTTCCGGAGTATTATTTTCCCTTTTTGCCTTGTATGCCGCAGTTGAATGGTGGGAGGGGGGCAGTGAAAAGTGGATTTTGCTGCTGCTGCTGGCAGGTCTATATGCAATTATGAATGATGTTCGTTTGGCTGGATTGCTGCTGCCCGTTACCGTGCAACTTTTCGTCAAAACAGCCAGCCGGGGAAATTCGTACAGATCTTTCGCTGTTGTTGGGTCGTTATTTTTACTTGCATGGGTAGCGTCAGTATATCAATTTCAACGTATGTCCTGGGATATTGCCAACCTTGCGGGTGCTGGAGAAGTTACAGGGAATACCGGGGAAGTTCCGGGGCTACTGTATATATTTTATCCGCTGGCACATCCCTGGTTTTGTGTGTTGTTACCGGGGTTATTCCTGCTGTACAGAAAGACAGACGTTGTTAATCCGGCGCGTCGCATGTTGTTGGCCGGAGCTGTGTGCTATCTGTTGTTATTGGGTGGATTGCCCGGCAGAGAACTGTTTTCCCTCGTACCAGCCTATGTGATTTTACTGATAGCTGTATTCCCTTCCTGGGATCGTATGTATTGCTATGGCTTGTACTTTTTCAGAAAAACAGTGTGGCTGACAATAGGTATTCTTACATTGATTCAGATTATGATGGTGGTTTATAAAACGGTAACACACACATAGTTCTCGCCTGAAATTATTCGTCATCAGCACCATAATTCACGTACAATCATTGTATTCGTGCAGGTTGCTTGCAGAATATTTGCCCTTTGCTTTGTTTTCGATGGTATCGTTCTTTACCTTTGTCATGGTAGCGGATCGTTGTATTGAGTTAACAGCAACAGGAGCAACTGTCTGGCTGCTGTTGCTCATACTCTCGTGGTACTCCAAAGTAATTATTTTTTTGCTTCCAAAGGCTCATATATGAAAACGATTTGATTGCACAGTAACTGTTTAACCTAACATCTCCAGATATGTTTTCCAGAGTGAAGTGTGCCTTGTTTTGTGTGCTGGTCACGATTCCAGTCTTTCTTTCAGCTCAAAGGACGGAGGAGTCCGGTACTATTGTTTTCAGGGACGGTCAGAAGCGTAATGTAATCACAGCCCGGAGTCAGAATCAGGTTGTTGAGCTTCGTCAACTCAAGCCGGGCGAAAGTTATGTCCTGACAGTTCCACCGGACTTTGCACTGGGTACATGTATTCCAGACCTGTCTGTAATAGAGCCAACTGCCATGCAGTCTTCGTGGTCGGCACTCCATCATACACTGAGTTTTACGGCTATTTCCGTTACTGCCAGGGTAAAGTTGTTCTATCCGTGTTCATGGCAGGAAAGCGATCCGCCAAGGCATTATATTTCTTTGAGTTGCCTGAGTTGCCTTCCTGAGGCAGATAGTCAGAATTCGGCCGAGCTGGCTGTTCTGGAGGTGGAAAGTGCCGGAGTGGAGGAGCTGATAAGGGAGGTTTTTATTGGTGGCGACTGTTTTGATGTGAATGGAGTTACGCTAAATGGCGGTGCTGATCAGATTGGAAAATTTTTCAACGGATTGACCAATATCGGCTTTGAAACGGGGATGATACTGGCGACTGGCGATATTGGCGTGGCACCAGGGCCCAATAGTTCTGACGGTGCTGGTGGTGGTGGCGCCGGGAACAGTGACAGTGATCTGGCGGCTATCTCGTCGGGACCCATGTTCGACGCAGCTGTGGTGGAATTTGATTTTACTCCGACTCAGGCCCTTTTATCCTTTGAATACGTTTTTGCTTCCGAGGAGTACTGCGAGTATGTGAACTCGCAGTTTAACGATGTTTTCGGATTCTTCATATCCGGTCCGGGTATTCCGGGCACCCAGAATCTGGCTGTGATACCCACTACCACTACTCCTATAACGATCAATACCATCAACCACGTTACCAATTCCGGACTGTATGTGCACAATACTCCTCCCGGACTGGACAATTGCGATGATGGAGGTTTCACCGGTACGGTACCTCCGGTGCCACCTGCTATGGGCCCCGGTCCGCAGGAATGTGAATTTGACGGTTTTACGCGTCGTATGACGGCTGTGGCACAGGTGATTCCCTGCTCCACTTATCACATCAAACTGGCAATAGCTGATATCGGCGACGGGCTTTGGGATTCAGCAGTATTTCTGAAGGCCGGATCATTTTCGGGTGGCGGCAATGCTTCCATTAAATGGGTTGTCAATGATGATCCCAATCTCAGTGAAGTGACGGAGGGTTGCGGGGATGTAAAGATTCTGGTTGACCGACTGAGCTCCAATCTGCTCAATCCGCTGACTGTTGGTTTTACCATCACCGGAACAGCTACCTCCGGATCCGATTTTGTGCCTATTCCGGGCAGCATCACAATTCCGGCCGGACAGGATCAGGTACTCTTCCCGGTAACTATCCTCAATGATCTGCTGGAGGAGGGTGCAGAGACTATTATCCTGACACTGAACAATCCCTGCTCATGCCTGCGCCCGCAGGAGGTGCTTACAATCCTCGACTATCAACCCATGAAGCCGGTAGCTGACACCGTTTATGTGTGTGGCCCGAATGGTTTTGGTACCGTAGGCGTAAATGTTGAGGGTGGACGTGAGCCTTATACTTATCAGTGGAGTACGGGTTCAACGGAACAAACCATGACAACATCGGTTAGTTTTAGTAGTACATTTACTGTTACTGTTACGGATGCATGTGGTAAAACAAAAGTTGCGTACGCCAGGATCAATGTAACACCGATGCCTATTGCGCAACTCTTGCCTCCAGCTCCCCAGCTTTGTCCGGGCCAGTCGGCTACCATACAGGTGACATTCAATGGGTCGGGCCCTTTCGAGCTGGTTTATTCGCTGAATTACAATAACCAGAGTCCGATCACCAATATTACCGACAACCCATATACCCTGCACGTGACACAACCGGGCCTGTATCTGATAGCAAGCGTTATTGATTCGCTGGGATGTCCGGGTGCTGGCGCAGGTGCAATAAATGTTTTGGCTTCAAACCTGGCTCTCAGTGCTACGTCTGCCAACCCGGCCTGTCCGCTGTCTGCCGACGGCTCCATCAACACGACGGTAACTGGCGGAACCACCCCGTACAATTACACCTGGACCGGCCCTGTACCGATTGGGAATGTAGCTGATCCTTTGAATTTGCTGCCCGGGCAGTACAGACTCACTGTAACGGATGCTTCGGGTTGTACCCAAACCCAGACTTTTACGCTGGTAGCCCCCAACCCAATTACGCCCTCGGCAGTGGTTCAGGGGATAACCTGTGCCGCGCCCCTTGCCGGAAGCGTTGATATCAGCGTGTCGGGTGGTGTCCCGGAATATGCATACAAGTGGTCTGACGGCAGTACTGTCCAGGACATAAACAACCTTCCGGCGGGCAGCTACACAGTCACCATATCCGATAACGGCGGCTGCTCAACCATTTATACGGCAGTAGTACCGGGCAATACAACACCTCCGGTTGCGAGTGCTGTTCCTGACGGAGTACTTAGCTGCGCAAATACAACCGTTTCGCTGAATGGAACAAGCTCCTCTGTCGGTACGGAGTATATTTACCAATGGCTGGCACCACCTGGCTATATTGTGAGCGGAGAGAATACACTTGCTCCGGTAGTAAATCACGGCGGAAATTATACGCTCCAGGTAACAAATACAACGAACGGCTGTACCGCCTCTGCCACGGTGAGCGTCATCTCTGAAATTGTGCCCCCCGTGGTGAACGCGGGTCAGGATGCTGTAATTACCTGTTCTACTGACACTGTAGCGCTCAGCGCGAATGGCTCGTCGCAGGGATCCGAATTCCGATACCACTGGACAGCAACCGGAGGAGGTTTCATTATCGGAGCTGATACTTCGTACTCCGTGGTGACGACATCAACAGGCACTTATACACTTCAGATAACAAATACAAACAATGGGTGTACAGCCAGCGATATCGTCTCTGTTTCGCAGAATACCACACCGCCGGCAGCGGTAGCCACAGGAGGTGAAATAACCTGCGTTGTCTCCAATGTCACGATTCAGGGCAGCAGCAGTTCCGGCTCCGGAATGTCTTATTCATGGGCGGCCGGACAGGGGGGGAATATTGTCAGTGGAGCAGGTACACCGACTCCGGTGGTTAATGCACCCGGCCTCTACACGCTCACGGTGACTAGCAGTGTCAATGGCTGTACCAGTACTGCTGTTGCAGTTGTTAACACCAACCTGACGCCTCCGGTGGCCCTGGCGGCACCAAATGGTATTATAACTTGTGCGGTGCCAGCGGTCACCATCAATTCAACCGGCTCATCCAGTGGAGCCGGATACACATACCAGTGGATTACACCCGGAGGACAGACTTTCTCCGGCGCATCCTTGCAGGCATCAAATACCGGTACATATACCCTGATTGTTACCAATACCTCGAATGGGTGTACAACTGGCACAACAGCAGTTGTGCAGTCCAGTCTCGCAGCTCCCGTAGCCGATGCCGGCAATGAAAATACGCTCACGTGCGCGCAACCGACACTTGGACTGAGTGGAACAGGATCAGGTGCTCCATTACTGACATATTCCTGGACGACCCAGAATGGTTCCTTTGTTTCTGCAACCAATATCCCGAATCCTGTGGTGGATCAGCCGGGTATTTACACGCTGGTGGTTACCAATCCGGTCAACGGGTGTACATCCAGTTCGTCGGTGACCATCAATCAGGCACCCAATTTGCCAGTTGCTGCAATTGCAGCAGCGCCGTCTTTAACCTGTGATGTCACATCGCTCAACCTGAATGCAACAGCATCCAGCACAGGTGGTAATTATACTTATCAGTGGACGGCTGCCAATGGAGGCCATATCGTTAGCGGTACAGGAACGCTCACTCCGCTGATTGACAAACCGGGCACCTATACACTGCTCGTTACCGACCTTGGTAATCAGTGTACTAAAACAGCATTTATTGTTGTAGATCAGGATATAGCGATTCCCGTTGCGGATGCTGGTCCGGGAGGAACAATTACATGTACCAGTACTCAGCTGGTTCTCTCGGGATCAGTGCAAACGCCGCAAAATAATTATTCGGTGTCATGGACGGCTTCAAACGGAGGTAATATTACAGGCAATCCGAATACCCTTACTCCGACGGTCAATGCCGGAGGAACCTACACAATGACCGTGAAGAACAATCTAAATGGCTGTGTGAGTTCGGATGTCGTCAGTGTACAGGAAAATCAGGTATATCCGTCAGCGGTAATTGCCAACCCTGCCATACTAACCTGTACCACACAGACGGTATCACTCAATCCGGGAGGAAGCAGTACTGTGAATGCTAACTATGTCTGGACTACAGGCAACGGTCATTTCATTCAGCCGCTTAATCCAAATATGCCCGTTGTGGATCAACCCGGTACATATACCCTGCTGGTTACCTATCAGAATAACGGGTGTACTGCGTCGGCATCAGTTACCGTACAACAGGATATTCTGAATCCGGCAGTTAATGCGGGGGCAGACGGACTCCTGACCTGTGCTGTGACTACCACACAGCTAAACGGAAGTGTTGTGGGACAGAGTGGAAACTTTCTCTATCAGTGGTTTGCATCGGGAGGCGGGCAAATTGTCAGTGGAGGGAATACACCCTCTCCGGTAGCAGGAACAGGCGGAACCTACACCCTGGTAGTAACCAATTCCGCCAATGGTTGTACCTCTTCCGATGTTGCCATCGTGAATACAGACACACAGATTCCTGCTGTTGCAATTGCATCGCCCGGTATCATCAGTTGTGTAGTTCCGCAGGTACAGTTGAATGGCAGCGGATCTCAGTCCGGGCCCTTTATACAATACAACTGGTCAACAGTCAATGGTCAGATAGTAAGCACTTCCGGACCAAACTGCCTGGCTGGCAAGTCCGGAACATATAGCCTTATTGTACTCAATACAGTTAATGGCTGTTCTTCTCAACAGACTGTAACAGTGACCGACAACATACAGTTGCCAACTGTGGAGGCCGGACCATCATCCATGCTGAACTGTACGGTGGTAGAGGCTACCCTGAATGGCACAGGTACTTCTTCCGGACAGAATTATATTTACACTTGGAGTACACAAGACGGAAATATCCTTTCGGGAAATTACACACTCAATCCTGTTGTCAATGAGCCGGGAACTTATACCCTGCAGGTAACTAATACAACCACAGGATGTAAAAATACCGACGATGTGCAGGTGTTGCTCGATACCAATGTGCCGACTGACATCGTGGTTGATCTGACGAGACCCGGATGCAAGGATAATGATGGTGTAATTCGGTTCAGGGAAATAAAGGGAGGCACCGGACCATACCTTTATTCCATAGACGGAGGAGATACCTTTGTTGAGGAAGTTGATTTCGACCAGATTGCCCCCGGGCTGTATAACCTTTACATACAGGATCTCAACGGATGTGAGTACGAGGAAAATATAACCGTGCCGAGCGCTCCCGATCCAGCCATCTCGATAGAACCTCTCTTTGAACTGGAACTCGGCGATTCGCTCAAACTCAGTGCTGCGTTACCGTCAGGATATCCGCTCTCGCTGATTGATACCATCATCTGGACACCCCTGGAGGGGCTGAACTTCAGAAGTAACAGTATTCAGGACAGGCTGACTCCTTATGTCAAACCGTTCAGTACGGCGGAATATACCGTCAGGATTATCAGTAAAGATGGTTGTGAAGATCGGGACAACGTGGTTATTCTGGTAAATACGGAACCTCACATCTACATACCCAATGTGTTCTCACCCTGGAAGGAGGACGGTGACAATGATGTTTTTCTCATTTTTGCCAGCGATAAACAGATTGCGCAGATTGACCGCTTTCAGGTGTTCGACCGGTGGGGTGAAATGGTGTTCACAGACGCCAATTTTCAGCCTAACGATCCGGCACACGGGTGGACCGGATACCACAACGGCAGATTACTGACCCCGGCAGTCTTTGTTTATTATGCCGAAATCAGCCTGATTGACGGACGCAAGCTGCTGTACAAAGGGGATGTAACACTTGTTAGATAATTGCCTGTATAAAGAGAAGGGGTGCCGATGGAAGCCGGCACCCCTTCTCTTTATATCGGTGACGGGTGTCAGTTTGCAGTAATTCAGTCGTTTACAAAACTTTAACGCATGTATAATTGTTATTTTTAACTTTTTCTTAACTGCCGTATATACCTTTGCACTGTGAAAGTGTGGGAGTCTCTGAACCTGAAGACTTATGTATTGATACCGGCTCTGAACGAGTCGGATTCCATTGGCCTGGTCATCCGTGACCTGCCATCCGGTGTGGTTGGGAAGGTTATTGTCTGTGACAATGGTTCAACAGACGGCACCCCCGAGCGGGCCCGGGAGGCAGGAGCAGAGGTAGTTATTCAGCCTTTAAGGGGGTATGGTAACGCCTGTCTGCGTGGAATGAGTTACCTTGGAGGCCTTCCTCCGTCAGAACAGCCGGATATTGTGGTTTTTCTGGATGGGGATTACTCGGACTACCCGGAGGAGCTTATTCAGGTTGTCAGTCCGATAGCGGAGGGTCGTGCCGACATGGTGACAGGTTCAAGAATGGCAGGAAATATGGAGAAAGGAGCCATGACATTCCCGCAGCGATTTGGCAACTGGCTTGCACCGACGCTCATTCGCTGGTTTTTTGGTCAGAAATTCACTGATCTGGGGCCATTCAGGGCGATAAGATGGGAGAGCCTGCAGGCGCTTGGTATGGAGGACAAGAATTTTGGCTGGACAGTGGAGATGCAGGTAAAAGCTGCAAAAAAGCGGCTCAGATGCGAGGAGGTCCCTGTCAGATACAGAAAAAGAGTGCATGGCAAGAGCAAGGTATCTGGTACCATCAAGGGTACAGTGCTGGCAGGCACGATAATCATTGGAGTTATTTTCAGGGAAGTATTCAGCGATTTTTTTGCTAAAACGCCCTGACTTTGAATAAAATCCCGGGTTAACACAAAACCAATCGAATCAAACAACTCAATCATCAGACATCATGTTCGGCATTTATTCACTTTACGAGGCATTTGAGTATCAGGCTTATGTTGATTTCGGCTACCTGATGCTGTTCATATACTTTCTGTGTATGAGCGCAGTGACCTTCTATGCGTTATTGCAATTTCACCTCCTGTACCTGTACAAGAAGTATCACAGGGAAAATCCCGAGATTACCTATCGTCAGTACGGTACTGCCGACGGAGACGTTCCATTCGTTACGGTACAGCTCCCGATGTACAATGAAATGTATGTTGCCGAGCGTATTATTGACTATGTGGCGAAGCAGGAGTACCCAAAAGATAAATTTGAAATTCACGTTCTCGACGATTCAACCGACGAAACGGTAGAAATCGTGGCCAAAAAGGTGGCTGAACTGAAGGCACAGGGCTTTCAGATAGAGCATATACACCGGGTAAACCGTCAGGGTTACAAGGCAGGAGCCCTTCAGGAGGCAATGCCGCACGCAAAGGGCGATTTCATTGCAATTTTTGATGCAGACTTCACCCCGCGTCCCGACTTTCTGCGTACAACCATGCCTTATTTCGAGAACGAAAAGGTAGGAATTGTCCAGACGCGCTGGGAGCACATCAATGCAGACTACAGCATGCTGACCAAGATGCAGGCACTGCAGCTGAACGTTCACTTCACGGTTGAACAGGCAGGCCGCTCTTATGGAAATCTGCTGCTTCAGTTCAACGGAACTGCAGGTGTATGGCGTAAAAAAGTTATTGATGAAGCAGGAGGCTGGCAGAGTGACACACTTACAGAAGATCTCGACCTGAGTTTCCGTGCTCAAATCATGGGCTACAAGATTCAGTATCTGGAGAAACTGGGTAGCCCGGCAGAGCTTCCGGTGGAAATGAACGCATTGAAAGGACAGCAGTTCCGCTGGAACAAGGGAGGTGCTCAGAATGCACGCAAATTGCTCCATCTCATATGGAAAGAGAGTGGTAACAGGCTCAACATGATGCAAAAGCTCCACGCTACAAGTCAGCTGCTTGCCTATGGCGTATTCCTTTGGGTGTTTATTGCAGCTGTAAGCAGTATTCCGCTGGCTTTTGCATTCAGCGAACTCGGTATTTCTACACACTTCCTGTCTTTCTCCGTACTTGGACTCTTCTCCGTAGCAGGAATATCCTACACGGCTAATATAACGGCTGCGCTGAATCGTTCTGTCCCACCGACATTCTGGGAAAAAGTACGTTTCTGGGGTCTGTTCCTTTCGTTCATGCCAATTTCCATGGGACTTTCCCTGTACAATGCCATCGCTGTCGTTGAAGGACTGCGCGGTAAGGCTTCGTCATTCGTACGCACACCCAAGTATGGAATTAACACAGAGAAGCAATCGTTTAAGAAAGCCAGCTATCTGGCCAAGAAAATATCCTGGGTAACCATTGCGGAGGGTGTAATGTCGCTGGTTTTCCTCTCGGCGGTTATCATCGGAATTGCTACCGGCAATACTGCGTTCGTATTGTTCCACTCCATGCTGTCATTCGGGTTCGGAACGATTTGCTACTACTCAATCAAGCACCTCAATCTGAGTTAAGGGCCCCCCCGCATAGCATCTGATATCACAATCCCGGATTCTTTTTGCGAAGAATCCGGGATTTTCTTTTCCTTTGAATGTCATTTGTCGGCGAAATCTTAAACTTGTCCAAAAAATTTGAACAGTTAAATATAAAAGCCTGTTTTTTGCGTTTAAACCGACATCTCAGTTCACTAAGCGAGATAAAATTCGAAGCATGCAATATTTCCCAGTTGGTGTCAGGCGTCAGGCCGACCTTAAGACCCGCACATCGAGTATGAGACTGAAATCCTCGCTGCTCCTCTTCTCCTTTCTTGGAGTTTTGGGAGTGGCATTCCTGGTACAGCGAACATTCAGCACACAAGCGGCTGGTACACCCGAGCGCGATGCAGCACTGATGCAGGCATTGCTCAGGCACTTGTCCGGAGTACATTTTCAACCCAAACCCATAGACGACAACCTGTCGAAGTCTGTATTTAACCTGTATCTTAAAGATATTGACGGGGGCAAGCGCTTTTTTAACCGGCAGGATATTGACCAGTTGTCGGCCTATGAGCTAAAACTCGACGACGAGGCGCAGGCCGGAACCTTTGTATTTTTCGACTTGTCGGTACAATTACTCGAAAAGTCGCTCGACAAAACCCAGATCTGGTACCGGGAGGCACTGGCTGGCCCGCTGGATTATTCGGTGAATGATGCACTGGAAAGCGATGGCGACAAGCTTGCCTGGGCCAAGAATGATACAGAACTCCGCGCCCGCTGGATAAGCTGGATGAAGTACGAGGTGCTCAACCGAATCAGTGACGAGCAGGAAAAGCAGAACAAACCTGACTTCAAGGGAGACAAGAAAGACTTCAGCACACTGGAGAGCGAAATGCGTGCGAAAGTGCTTGATACGTACGACAAGTGGTTCAAGCGACTGAAAAAGCTCGACAGAAACCGCAGAATGGAGATATACCTGAACTCCTTCACCAATGTTTTTGATCCGCATTCGGGTTACTTCTCGCCACAGGACAAGGAAAACTTTGACATACAGATGTCGGGCAAGCTGGAAGGTATAGGAGCACGCCTGCAGAGCGATGGGGAGAAAACCAAAATTACAGAAGTGGTGCCGGGTGGCCCGGCATGGAAGCAGGGCGATCTTCAGGCAGAGGATGTGGTACTGAAAGTATCTCAGGGCACTGGTGACGGCGAGTTTGTAGATATCATGGGCTGGGAAATAGACGATGTGGTGTCCAAGATTCGCGGACCCAAGGGAACGCAGGTCACGCTGTTTGTGCAGAAGGCTGATGGAACCGAGCGTACCATTACCATTACACGGGATGTCGTAATTATGGAGGAGGGACTTGCAAAATCGCTGATACTCGGAACCGAGGCACATGGCGCCGATAAAATAGGATATATCTTCCTGCCCAAATTTTACGCCGACTTTACACCTGCAGGAGCCACCTCGTGTGCAGCCGATGTGAAGAAGGAGCTTGATAAGCTCAAGGCGGAACAGGTCAGGGGTATCATACTTGATTTGAGAGGAAACGGTGGCGGGTCTCTCCGCGATGTCGTACAAATGAGCGGTTTTTTTGTTGAGAACGGACCAATCGTTCAGGTAAAAAGCAGAAACAGAAGTCCGGAAATTATGACCGACAACGATTCCCGTGTACAGTGGGACGGTCCCCTGGTCGTGATGGTAAACGGAATGAGTGCATCGGCATCAGAAATACTCGCTGCTGCGTTGCAGGATTATGGCAGGGCTGTCATAGTGGGATCTACCCGTACGTATGGTAAAGGTACTGTACAGCGCTTCTATGATCTGGATAATGCCACAATGGACGAGTCCGTAAAGCCGCTCGGACAGACCAAGCTGACCATGCAGAAGTTCTATCGCGTATCGGGCAAAACCACCCAACTGGTTGGGGTAGAGCCGGATATCGTGCTGCCTGACTTTTATAACCTGCTGGAGAACGGAGAAAGTGAAAATGATTATCCGCTGGAGACTACCACTATTGATCCGGTGGAATACAGCCAGAAAGTTTACAAGATTGCCGACATGAATCAGCTTCGCCTCAACAGCGCCGCAAGAGTGGATGCCGATCCTGTTTTCAAAAAAATCGGTGAAAATGCTGTCCGTATCCGCAAGCTGAAAGATCAGACAGTATATCCGCTGCAGAAGGAAAAATTTGAAGCCTGGCACAGTCGCATGGATGAGGAGGCAAAGCGCTTTGAAAATATATTCAGTCCGGTGGAGGGCTTCACAGTACGTAATCTGATGTCGGATCTGCCGCAGATAGAGAGCGATACATCCCGCCAGGCCAGAAATGAGAGCTGGATCAAGGATCGCAAAAAAGATATCCAGCTCAAGGAAGCTGTAGAGATTATTTTTGATATGATCAGGATGGATATCATTGCCGGAAAGCAATGATGAACCTGTTTGTATGATGCTTGTCAAACGCGGACATTCCGGCTTCGGGATGTCCGCGTTTTTTGTGGGATGTCAGGTCCCGGGATGCGGCCAGACTGGACATTTATCAGGTAACAAAAAAGTGGAGCCAGGCCATGTGAGAAAATTTATCCACATGAAGACCAGCGGCTGTTCTTCCTCATTATGAAGCCTTTAGAGTAGAAATGTTAATCTGAAACAAATAGTTATCAACATGTAATCAACATTTTCCACACAACTTATCAACATCGTTGAAAACTATTTGATGTGAATTGTATATATGATTATCAATTACTTATGTAAATTATTAACATTTTGTGGAAAAGTAGGCTTAATTTTCAATGTTAATTTGTCATACTTTTGCATTGCATTGATTGCCATGGTAACCAGTGCATAATATCTTTCCGTACAGGGTACGTCTCGTGAAAAGTTATGCTGGATAAATCAGAA
Organism: Bacteroidota bacterium; assembly: GCA_041182785.1. Classification (GTDB taxonomy): domain Bacteria; phylum Bacteroidota; class Bacteroidia; order Chitinophagales; family Saprospiraceae; genus M3007. Next base: position 1,515 of record JBEGNB010000388.1, on the reverse strand, counting down.
CCGGTTCATACCGGTTGTTAGAGACGATCAGCTGCCGTACGCATCATCAGCGCATTCATTGTTCGCCTTTTTTCCCCGTACAGTTGGGGACAGGCACCCTTGTCTGTAAAAATATTAAACTCTTTTTCAACCAGTTAAAACACATTATGGCACAGCAATACCACAACATGACCGAAACTATTCTCGCCGAAAACCCGGATCGTTTTGTGATACTTCCCATCAAGTTCCCGGAGGTCTGGAAGATGTACAAGACTGCCGAAGCGTCTTTCTGGACTGCCGAGGAGGTAGATCTGAATCCCGATCTGGTGGACTGGGAAACCAAGCTGAACGATGATGAGCGGCACTTTATCAAGCATGTTCTGGCGTTTTTTGCTGCATCGGACGGAATTGTGAATGAGAACCTCGTTCTGAATTTTATGCGTGAGGTGCAGATTCCCGAGGCCCGCTGTTTCTACGGCTTTCAGGTAGCCATTGAGAATATTCATGCCGAGATGTACTCGCTGCTGATAGATACCTATATACGAGACCCCAAGGAGAAGGATTACCTGTTCCATGCACTTCAGAACCTGCCCTGTGTTGCCAAAAAGGGTGAGTGGGCACTTCGCTGGATAGAAAATGCACCAACCTTTGCTCACCGTCTGGTGGCATTCGCAGCCGTCGAGGGTATTTTCTTTTCCGGTTCATTCTGTTCTATCTTCTGGCTGAAGAAGCGCGGACTGATGCCGGGCCTTACTTTCTCGAATGAGCTGATCAGTCGCGATGAAGGTATGCACACCGATTTCGCCTGCCTGTTATTCTCCATGCTTCAGAATAAACCCGGAGAGCAGGAAGTAAAGGACATCATCACAGAAGCCGTGGCCTTTGAAAAGGAATTCGTTACGGATGCGCTTCCCGTATCGCTCATCGGCATGAACGCCGAAACAATGGGGCAGTATATTGAATTTGTGGCCGATCGCCTGTTGCTGTCACTCGGATTTTCCAAGGTTTACGGAACGGCAAATCCGTTTTCGTGGATGGATATGATTTCTATACAAGGAAAAACAAACTTCTTTGAAAAGCGGGTTGGTGACTACCAGAAAGCCGGTGTTATGGCCAAGCGCGAAGATCAGGTGTTTTCCATGGAGGCAGATTTCTGACAAGCAGTTCGTTAACATATAAATTCAACAAGATGGGGAAATTTGTTATCTCTCAGCGTACAAACGGTGATTATCAGTTCAACCTGAAAGCAACCAACGGCCAGGTAATTCTGGCAAGTCAGGGTTATTCCTCCAGGGCATCCTGCGAAAACGGTATCGAGTCGGTAAAGACGAATGCCACCGATGACGGCCGTTTTGAACGCCTCACATCATCAAACGGCAAGTTCTATTTCAACCTGAAAGCCGGTAACGGTCAGGTAATCGGAAGCAGCGAGATGTATGAGAGTGAGGCAGGCCGCGACAACGGCATCGAATCTGTCAAAAGAAATGCGCCGGACGCCAGCGTTGAGGAAGATACGGCAGCATAACAATCAAGAGC